>WJLZ01000090.1 GCA_014728215.1 Chitinivibrionales bacterium | reverse complement strand
TTGCTGCAGATTTTTTTGATGAATGAGATTTACATGTTTTCATATGAGCCTCCAATTGAATGGTGTATTGAGTTAATCAGCACTCGAAAAAATACCTTCTTGAGGGGGCTCTTATAAAATCATGTGCTCCGGCGTTCGAATAGGGCACAAAAAGGAAGAGTAAGGCGAAGAGCGGCGGCGGAAGAGAAAAAAACATGGAAGGATGCAAATTTACAGCTTACAACAAACAAATGGTGTTCCGCTGCGCTCCAGGCTGCGCCAAATTGCCGCTGTGGGCTAGGCATAATTCTCGCTCCATCAAGTTGCACTTGACTCCACAAGAATTATGCATTGCTATAGGCGGCAACTTCACCATTTGTCAAACGTTGTAATCAATATATTTGCACCAATGGATTATAGCCGCCGCCGAAGAGAAAGAAGAATATGGTAGGTGAAAATGGCTTGAAAGCTTTTGTGCCCGAAAAGACACCCGCCGTCCAAGCGGGTGTAAACCACATTCGGTACTACGTCTATGGTTTGCATCAATGGAGTTAATGCATGACTTACAATCACGAAACTAATCAGTATGAGGGACCAATTATTCGGGTCGGACCACGCGAAACCCCATTCCGCTCCAGAATCGCCAATTCCGGCAATTTCTAACCGCTTAAGCACTCCTTAGAGCACTGTTTTGCCCGTCACTTTGTGGGGTTTAAGAAAACAACGATGCGTTTAACCAGGGTTTTAAGCGCTTTAGCAAATCATTGGTTCATTTCAAAAACAAATTATTCCCCGCAATAAAGCCTGCTATATAAAACTCTCCCCTATGCGCTCCCGGCGCATAGCTATAAACAAGCATTTTCCTTAGAAGAGATACAAAGGGACGGCAGTTCCTTTCCAAATGCATTCATCCCCTTTCCTGATCATTTGGGTTGTAGCTTAGAGACATGCCGGCTCTAAGAGCCTGAAAACCCCAAGGAAAACACCGTTTTTTGCACATAATAGCTTTAAAAACGTAACCTTCATCTCAACTGCCAATAAAAAAATGCTCAATGCTTACCACTCAACCCACGCATGCCGGCATTACCGGCATGAATATAATAAGCATTTTCAACGTAGGATATAAATATATGGACTCACCCTTTCTGCGCAAATAAAAATGTTGTTTTGACAAAAAAACAAAGGCGCATAAATATATTCGGTTTCATCCTCATTCTTTCTTATTTAAAAAGAATTCCCTTGAGAATGCCATAATGAAATTTGACACTCGATCCTTAATAGGGGAAAGAACTCTAAGGTCCATTTAAATCCACAGGTTTTTCGAGTGATACTTTTCTGATCATGCCCTCATCCCCATTCCAAATACATCAACCTCCCCTTTCCAGAAATCCAAGCGTTTTACATTAAAATTCATTATATTATAATTTCAACAAAGTTCCAGCATTCCAGATGCTGAGTTTCATTAAGGCAGGGGGGGTTGAGCACAATGCGCATTGCTCGTATTTTTTCTATAGGTAATTTAATCGCTTTAATTTCCACTTTATCTGCACAAGTCACTATCGGTACTACCACTATTCCGAAAGATTCGATGATCGTCTATTTGGCGATCGGGCATTCGAATATGAACGGACGGGGTGAAAAGGACAAAAACATTCATCCACGATGCTGGAATTATCGTATCGATTCGGACAACCATGCCTGGGAGCCGGCGGTCGATTCGATCCACTCACAGCATCTCAACACAAACTGCCGAAGTCAATATTACGGACGGGGCAGTATGTCGTTTCAATTCATAAAGAAGATGGCTGAAGCATACCCGTGTTATCATTTCGGGCTTATCATGAACGGCAATACCAAAGGCACGATAAACTGTGATCCCCATTCCAATTCATGCGAGCATTCAGGCGGTAACAACTACTACCGCAAAGGCGGTGCGCTGTATGAAGAGCTTATCAATTGTGCTTTGGAGATAAAGGACAAGGTAACGATTGCCGGTATAGTCGCTCAAATCGGCTATATCGAGTCGCGCGAATGCGAAGCTCGTGCCTATACCTTTGCCGACGATGTTGCTGAAACAGTTGAAAATATGCGTTCTGATCTGGGACTTCCGGACATTCCTTTTCTGATCGGTAAATACGAAGAGACGGCACGGGATAAGACTCCTTACCGTGATGATGTCATAGAACAGATCTGGAGTATTCCCGGTATACTTTCCAAAAGCGAGGTTATCAATTCCGATGGTCCCTATTACGACGGGCATCACTATAATCTCGAGGGCAACCGCCTGTGGGCGGATTCCGCCACCGCAATCATGGTCCGCAACGGATGGGGACCATCCTGCGAACCCCTTACCGACAACCAGCCTCCATCACGACCGCAAAATCTCACGCTCCTGTCCCATACCGCAACAACGGTCACACTGGAATGGGACGCCTCCAACGATAATGTGGAAGTTTGTACCTATACGATCTATGAAGGCTCACAAAGCATTCATCAGACAGGTGGTGATAGTACACGGGCAACAATCGAGAATCTCGATCCCGAGACGGACTACACCTTCACGGTCAGGGCAAAAGATGAAGCGGGTAATGAATCGCAGTCGAGTAACAGCATTTCGGTCACCACCGGAGTGCTGAACTATGTTTCCGTCCCATTTGCAGTCAACTGCGGTGGTGATGGCTCCGGTGAATTTGAAGGCGACAAAGCCTGGACTATCGACAGCGATTACGGCTATTATGATTTACCCGGTGCCGACTATCCATCATTTGCCACCTGTAAAATAGAGCCGATAGCGCAGACGTCCGATGATGAAATCTTTCAACGCGTGCGATTTCGTGATTTCGGCTATAAATTCCGGATTCGCAACGGCGCGTATCTGGTCTCTCTTCTCTTTGCCGAACTCTGGCACAGTGCGCCGGAAGACCGTTTATTCGGTATCAAAATCCAGGGTGAAGAACTTCCCGGCATGCCTTTCGATATTTTCACGAATGCCGATGGAAGAGCGATTGCGCACACCCTCTCTCACAAAGCTGTGGTGGGTGAAAAAATGCTCGATATACAATTCATCCGGAGCCACACCGAAGCACCGATAGTCAGTGGAATAAAGATCGAATCCTCTCCGGTGTATATACTCTCCTATCCCAATGAGACCGTGCGTTTTAATCACGGAGAAACAATCACGATAACCTGGACGACAGACACGAGTATAATTAATGAAGCCCTGGTTGACTTTTCTCCCGATGCAGGTATTACCTGGCATGCGGTTAACGATGAAACACTTCGGCCGGGAGATGCTTCCTGGGAGGGGTGTTTATGGGAGATCCCCCGGACTGTCGACAATGAAGAATTAAATTCGGACAAGTGTCTCGTACGGGTCAGAGATTACGAGAAAACATTCATTGATTATTCCGATGAATATTTCTCGATCGGAAATCCTGAAACACATGCCCGGCAATTATCATTCAAAGATGCAGTTTCCCCTTTGATCACGGTCTCCCGACACACGGTAATGATCGCCGGTTTTTCCGGCCAGTCACGGGGCCTTAAAATCTATGACAGTCGCGGTATTTGTGTCTATGCGGCAACCTGTTCGGCCCAACAGCCGGCGATTATCGATAAAACACTGCTTCCTGAAGGAGTTTATATTATTACTATCACCGGCAAGAATTCGCGGTTTACCAATAAAAGACAGTTTATCTATCGGTAAGGGGAGCGGATATTCTGACGGGGACAACGACACCCCATTATTTGTGAGTTATGAGCGGTGAAAACTGATCATTGAAAGTTTGAAAAATCCTTGCCTTAAACCGGCATCCTAGCCCTTCCCCTTCCGGTCACCCTTTATCACGCCCACCGGCGCCCACTCGCCTGTTTTCAGCTGTTCCCGGAGAATTTCGATTCGGCGGGTCGTATTGTTTTTTCGGGCCTTGGCCAGGGTGGTCGTCCCGATCATTTCCAAAGCAACATCCAGTGCGTCTTCATCAGGGGTAATTTCTACATGCGGGGCAATACCGACAAGATTATAGGGAGAACCAAGCACCGGCATAAGGAGCATCCGGGTAATTTTTGCAATGCCTTCCGTGGGAGTGTTAAAAAGATATTGGCCGCTTCCTTTCCCATAGGTCGTGGTTCCTATGACGGTAATATCATCGGGACGAAAATCTTTCAAGCAGGACACCACAATTTCCGATGCACTTGCAGTGTACCCATCGACGAGGACATAGAACGGGCGATCGAGCGCTTTTTCTCCACCCTCGGAATAATAGGTGGTATCATGGGTGATTACCCCATTCAGTGATTCGACATACGAACGCTGGCTTGATTTTATCACTGGTGTATTGTCGGGCACGAAATTGCTTGCAATATCAAAGCATTGACCAAGTTCACCTCCCCCGTTTTGCCGAAGATCGAAAATGGTATACCGCGCCCATTTGGTGCTGTCAAGCGCACGGCGAAACTCCTCAGCAGATCCTCCGTCAATTTCGGTCTCCGAAGAAAAACGTTCGAGAACAATATAAGCCACCGAATCGGAAAGGGAAACGGTAAAAACACTGGGAGCAAAAAAGGTCCCCAGGGTAACTTCCACGGTACGTTCACCGCTTTCGTTTCGCAGGTGAAGGACTCTGATTTCACCAGGCTCGCCGGTTAAAAGAGCTTTGAATTCTGAATAGGAAATCCCAGCGGTCGATGAATCCCCTACTGCGGTGATTGTATCTCCAACCTGCAAACCGGCATTCTCGGCCGGTGAATTTTTGATAACATAGGTAATGGCATATCCGCTCAGGGTGGAATCGTGTAGAATCCCGACACCAGCTGTTTCGGTAGTCATTGCAGACCAGTACATTGCACTGATCACCGGATCAATATAGGCCGTATAGGGATCACCGATCGATGCGTACAGATTGGCGCAGTTGGGAAAATAAACAGAGGGATCGGGGGGAAGTTTGTCCTGGTAGATTGAGTAATCGGAGAGCACAAGCCGGCAGAATTCGAACTCCAGGGCCATCGAATCATCGGCAGCCACGGTAAAGCTTGCTATCTCGCTGGTATCGGCTTCATAGGTTTCACTGTGTGCAATGACATACCAGTAATACGTTTTACCCGGCTCTACATAGGATGTTACATTATATGAAGAATCATAGGTTAATGGCTTTGCATTAACGACCGGTGGATTTGTCGTATCCATAAACACCGAAAAGTATTGAGAATAAGACCCCGGCACCCATTCCAGATAGGCGTTTCCGGCAGGTATCGAATCGCCGTCAAGGGGCCAAATCAGCACCGACGCATTGGCCACAACGGCGATATTTATGGTTACGGCATTTGAATAGTTACCTTCATTATCAACAGCCTGCACCTTTACCTGTTTTAATCCGTCGGTGGAATAGACCACTTCATAGAGAGAATCCTGGGTTGTCACGGGGCCGGCGCTGTCGATGGTCCACTGATATTCCGCGATTTCACCGTCGGGATCTGAGCCTTCGATCCTTAATGTCACAGGCTCATCAACACCCGTCTTGTATACATCAGGGGTACGAAGCTGAGGGAGAGCGGAAGAGGGGCCGGAAGGATTATTATCACCGCAGGTGAAAAAAAGTAATGAAACGGCGATCGAAAACAGCGGGAGGAGAAATAAATGAATTCTTTTGTGCATGCTGATATCCCGAAGAAATGTATTGTCGGCAATAGTGATACGGACGCATAAGGAGACTGCCGGGGGCAGTGCCCTTTCGTGGATATTCTTAATTTAAATCGAGATCTTATTGCGTGTCAAGTATTCCGGCGATTACACCGGCAAGATGGTCGAGTGCAAAAGGTTTGGGAAGGCTGGCTTTGAATCCGGCCTGTGCAGGATCGGCAAAAACATCATCATTGGAATACCCACTGGTGGCAATGGCGATAATGCGGGGGTCGATTGTTTTTAAAATCTCCAGTGTTTCTTTGCCGCCTTTCCCTCCCCGCACAGTTAGGTCGAGAATAACAAAATCGTAGGGCTTATCTTTTACGGCCTGCCTGAACAGATCGATCGCTCCGTCACCTTCCGAGGCAGTATCAACATGATGGCCCAGTGATCGAAGCATTTGCTGCACGCCTTTTCGAACGATCTGATCATCATCCATTAGAAGCACCCGTGCTGAACGAGTGTTACCGGTTGCCGAAGACTGAGGTTCCGTGTCAATGACACCATCCGGCGAGGCGGGGAGATAAACAGAAAAGCGGCTTCCCTTTCCCTTTTTCGAATCGACCAGGAGTGCACCGCCGTGAGCTTTTACGATAGAATAGGCTGTTGAAAGGCCGAGACCGGTTCCTGTGTCTTTGGTTGTATAGAATGGATCGAATATCCGCCCCAGATCTTCAGGCGTAATGCCCGGTCCCGTATCCTGTACTGCCACACAGACGTATGTTCCGGCAGAAAGCCCGGCTTTATTGTTGCGTGACAACCGGGTGTTCTTCCCTGATACCTTGACAATACCTGTCTCTTTCATGGCCTGTAATGCATTGATTATCAGATTATTGATTACCTGCCCGGTCTGGCCTGCATCGGCGATCACCGGCCAGAGATTACCGGGCAGATCAAACTTCAGGTTATGATAGGTCCCGTGGAATGCGAATTCCGCCGAATCGATAACGATATCTTTTATGGAAATAACAGCTTTGGCGGGCGATCCGCCCCGGGCAAAAGTCAGCAGTTGGCGGGCGATCCGGCTTGCCCGCATTACGGCTTTTTCCAGCCCGGCAAGATATTCGTGAGCTTCATGATTCGGTTCCAATGTCGTACGGGCCATTCCACCGTTTGCCGATATTCCTGCAAGCAAGTTGTTAAAATCGTGGGCTATACCACCGGCAAGCACACCAAGACTTTCCATTTTCTGTGCGTGCTCGCCCCTCCGTAACATATCCATTTTATCCTGTTCGATCCTTTTCTGCTCAGTAAGATCATCCACAAAAACTACCGATGCCGGTCCTTCACTCATACTAACAAGCGCCACATGAACCCGAATCGGCGCCTGACGACCATCCTTGTGCAAAGCTTCGAATTCATAGCTCACAGGAACATCATCGCCTGCCAGTCGACGATTGTTATATTCTTCAATTCGTGGACGGGAATCGGGAGTAGCGAGATCAACAGGATTTTTCCCGGCAAGTTCCTCGGTTGTATATCCGGACAGCCGTACCATGGAATCATTGGCATAAAGAATTTCCATATCCCGGGAGACAAAAATCGCCAGCGGGGAACGCTCAATCAGCTCCTTGAAACGCTTTTCACTCAATTTCAATTCACGTTCAATACGCCTTCGGCGGAATATGTTTCCCAGAAGAGCGGCTATGACCACGGTCTGAAAAAAAGAAAACAGAGCAACGGCAAGAATAATCCATCGATACCGCACCAGAAATGATTCAGGGCGATTGATGAGTTTCGCTCCGGAAGGCACGGCCTTGCGGAGAATCCCGTATTTTTTCATTACGCTGAAATCGAATATTGCAGGACAGGGACTTACCCGTAAAGGCATAATGCTGTCGGGATCTGCTCCCTGAAGAATTTTAACCGCAAGCTCTCCTGCAGATTCACCATGGGCATAGGCGCTCAAGAGATGCCCCCCCGCTATTCCACGACCAAGAGCAAATTCGTAAGAATGATACACCGGAACACTACTGCTTCGGGTAATAAGCTCCACCGATTCTTCGTGCCCATAAAAAGTACCGGTCGAATCACGATTAAAGTAGGTCATATACACAAAGGAATTGGAACCAAGGGAGCCCACCAGGGAACGAAGCCCCTCCATGGAAAGGTGGTCGGCAAACTCAAAGGAGATCTCTCGACGATTTAATCGTTTGATTACTCTTTCGATCTCACGGCGGGTATTTAAACCACTTACCGTTCTGTCGGTGATGATGATCACGCGGCGTGTATCGGGATGAATCGATAATGCTGTAGTAAGGGTCGCCATGGGATCTATTGCTTCGGCAACCCCCGTAACACCGGGAGGTAAAATGGAAGCTATCTCCTCAAATCCGTTGATTCCGGCAAAAATTACCGGTGTACCCGGGAATAAATCCGGTCGATTGTGGAATGCAAAATTCAAAGCGGTGTTATCATTTGCCACAATCAAATTAAAATCATTCGAGTGGTATTTCCCGATTAGATTATCCCTGAATCTCTTCACATTTCCATCGGTAGGAAATCGTTTCCAGTCCATGAACTCAACAAAAATCTCGGCATCGGGGAATGCTTTGAGAATAACTTTCCGTTCACCATCAAGCTCCTGACCTGTCCAGAGATGCCCTTCGTGGTAAGAACAGAGCACAAGAATAGAAGGGTTACCATTCGAATCGGCGGGGGCGGTCTGGAAAGCAAGCAGAGTAACCATGAATGCTTTAAGGAAACAAACGCTTCTTAAGACTCGATAGCCCATTATGTTTTGTTATCTTTCACTTAATCCCATAACGGCCGGGATACTCTATTGCCCGTATAGCCCCCTTGAAGGCAGTCTGTTATTATTGTAAGATAAAAGACGCCTGGGGGCAATGCATAATAAAATAGACATAAGATTAATACCGACAAGCGGTTCTGTCTTTTTATAATACAAAATTTTCTCTAAATCGCAGAAATAATTAATATTAATTTTTATTAACGGTTATTCATTCCTTTTTTTTATATTAATGATATACTTAAACTTAGAAACAATCCTTATGACATTATCTGGAAATACAACCCCCTTAACAATAATTTTTAAAGGAATGGCTTATGTGCCTGTTTAGACATCTGCGCATTGTTGTTCTTCTCATCGGGAGCACTACTCTATTTTGCAACATTTTTGCACCATCTGAAGACCGACGGGAAGATTTTGCCGAACGCCGCGGCGCCGAGGGCGTTATTTTAGAAGGGAAACTCGCCATACGTACTGCCACAACTACCGAAGACTGGCGCGAAGCCGCCCGTCTGTTCGACAAAGCGCTCGAAATGGACAGCAGCAAATCAGAAGCATATTTTTACAAAGGGAAATGCATCCTCCGTATCGCCGATGTGGATTTGGATGAAGTATGGGATGAAGTCAATCCTCCTGAGGAAAAGAAAAAAAACGTCCCCTTTCTCTATCAGGACTCTCTGGGAAGACCGCTGAATACAATGACTGTTGACAGAGACGGCCATCCGGCCCGTCTGATCGACTCGGTTTACAGCGAACGGAAACGTATCTACGATGCGGTCTCACAGGCGATCAGATATCTGGACAAGATCAACGAAGCCTACGATTGTTACGATTATTGTGAAAATTCATGTATGGGAGACTGTGATCAGGAGGAATGCCTGGACTCCTGTCCGAAAATGGACCGGGTTATTCTCCGGAAACAGTATGAAAGCGATTATCTGATTGAGATAAGCATTAAAACAATTCTGAGCATAATCGACTTGAATAGTAACGACACTCTCGATTACAAACCGAATTCTCCATATACCGATGAACAGGAGGCATATAAAATTCTGGTTGATGATATCCCGTCACTCGACAGCATGGATCTCGACAGCTTGAAACAGATTTCCAATGATCCCAAGGATATCAATCCCAAACTCGATTCCCTTATCAATTCACTTGAAAAAGCTAATGAAAGCGACAGCCTTTTCAGAGCAGACCTCAAGTGGGGCGCCGAGAAAACAAACAATCAAATCGACACGACCATGGGACAAGGTGTGCATGATATGATCGTCAATTTCAAGAAGGTTCTCCCCTATTATTATTATGATGATCTCCGGGACAACGATGGAGATTATTACGATACCGACGGTGACGGGCACATCGCTCGTATGATCTGGATTGACTGGGACCAGGACGATAAAATCGACATTGTTCTGGGTAATGGAGGTTCGGGAGAGATGCATATCGGCGATTCGGCTCATCGGGCACAGAATCCCGATTTGTATGAATGGGTCGATACCACCGATTCTGCCTATCACCGCTACCGCTATAAGGGCGACCACACTTATGAGTTTATTTTCGGTGACTGGGGCGTCGATGAAGAGATCATGGATGGGATCGATAATGATTTCGATGGTCTGATCGACGAAGACACCCGGATTATCGATGATACCCTTGATGACGACGGCGATTTTATCGATACCAATCCTGCCGACTCCTTACACGAGGGAAGTAAGCTGATATGGAACGATGTGGATAATTCTTTCACTATGGATATAACGTTCGATACGACACTGTTAAAACAACACAAGTATCTACTGATTGCCCAGGCCCTGCAACAACGCAACAAAACATTGCCGTCCTATCATCCTGATTACGATACCACCGCCTTATCTAAAGATTCCATCGGCAGCTACACCGGAAATTCTTCAACAGAATTACAGGGCGGCGATTATGGAATTGATGAGGAATGGTTCGATGGACTCGATAATGACGGCGACGGTCTTATCGATGAGGATGTTGCCAAAACGAGTGCGATTCCA
Source organism: Chitinivibrionales bacterium (assembly GCA_014728215.1). Lineage (NCBI taxonomy): Bacteria > Pseudomonadati > Fibrobacterota > Chitinivibrionia > Chitinivibrionales > Chitinivibrionales bacterium. The sequence goes on along the minus strand of WJLZ01000090.1, from coordinate 4,627 downwards.
CCGGAACCATATCGTGACGTTCTTATCAGCCGTCTTGAGGGCGCTAAAGAAGATTTACTTAAATACTGGAAAAAGATTCGGGAGGTCAATTAATGATGAAACAGGCCGCCTCATGGGTAATACATATTTCCGCTATAGTTATTGTCTGGACATTATCGATCAATGCAGCTCCTCCTGGTCCAAATTATCATGGTATCCGCTCCATGGGAATGGGAAACACTACCGTTGCGGTAACTACCGACCGGACTGCCATTTTCCATAATCCGGCCGGATTGGGATTATTGCGGGATAAAGTCCAGATCTCGAGCCGTCCTTTGATATTTGCCATTGACGGTGAATTTTTTGATTATCTCGAACTGCTCGGAAAGTATAAGGATGAAATGAGCGATATTGAAACTATCGCCGGAAATACGCAGTTTATGGATGATATAAGCAGCAGAGACGGTTACTGGGCCGGTGTAGAATATATACCCGAAATAACCGTGGCCACAAAAAATCTGGGATTCGGTATCTACAGTGTCTGGCCCATTGGACTCCGTATCGAAACAGGCCATTTCATACCCAAACTCGGGTTTAGAGGAAGACGGGATCTGGTTTTTACCTGGGCGGTTGGTATCCCGTTGAAACACGAATCCAATCATTTTGGTGTTTCTCTGGAGTACCTCCAACGCTCCGATCTGGACAGTAGAATAACCACCTATTCCGAGACATTCTTTTACTTTGAGGAGGCATCAAAATCTCCTTTCGGTGTGATTGGCGACCTGTCAAACCTTCAGCACGGCGCAAGTTTTGATATCGGATTCATGCATGATCTCTTTCCGGGATTCCGTCTTGCTTATTCGGTAAAGGACCTGTTTGGTGTGGTAGGAGGCCGGGTTTTCGTGCCCCGGCTCGATCTGGGATGTGCCTACTATGTCCCTCCTATTGAAAATTTGGCCTTTTTACGCAGCATTATCGCTTCCTTTGAAATCACCGACCTGTGGGGTTTTGAAGAAAAAACAGAGAAATACGAACAATTTGGAAAAAAAATCCATCTTGGAGCGGAAATCGATCTTCAATACCTTGCCTTACGCGGTGGAATCAATCAGGGGTATCCGACCTTCGGTCTGGGAGTAATGGCTGGCCCTGTCAGTCTCGATTATGTGTATTACACCGAAGAAAGTGGGTATTATGCCGGCCAGATGCCGCGTTCCAAGCATGTCGTCTCGCTGGGACTTGCATTAAATGTTGCAGCACAAGGAGGATATGAAGCTAACGATGAAGAGATATCGGAACTATCGTCCCTGTCCCCGGATCAAAGCAGTTTTTCCACAGATGATTAAAGGACTGGGTGTTGATATTGCAGACAGCAACCGTATTGCCGGGATGCTCGAAAAATACGGAGATCATTTTATCACGAAAGCTTTCACAACAGAAGAGATCAGATATTGCAGTACCAGGGCCGATCCCCCCCTTCATTATGCCGGACGGTGGGCTGCCAAAGAGGCTTTTTATAAGGCTCTTCCGGAATCATGTCAAAAGCTTTCGACCTGGAAAAGCGTGGAAATCAGGGCTGAAGATTTCCGTGCACCTTTTATAAGGATATGCAACGACAAACTTAATGAAACAATGAAAAATTCGGAAATTGATCGAGTCCATTTATCAATAAGTCACGATCGCAATCTCTGTATCGCTACTGTAATTCTGGAATAATATTTTATCAAAAAAGTATATTTATTTAAACGGTATAGCAAAATAATCAGAGACCAAAAATACAAGCATCCGGAACATTTATTTTTATGATGGGAATTTTGGAGAATTTCGGCAATTTAAACGTCTTGACGAAACATCTGCCTTGATTTATAATGATAATTAGAAGGAATTGCAGGAATTTATGAAAAAAAGTTTTCTGTTGGTAGTATGCTTAAGCTCTCTATTTCTTTGCATATTCTCCCTTAGGGCTCAGGAAAGTGTTATTCAGAATGCCGTACTTGAAGGCATTCAGCTTCAGGAAGAGCCCGGTGATTATCCTGATGAAGTGGTGGTTACCTGCTACTTCATTTTCAGAGACAAACCCACCAGTTACTTTTATGACATAAACATGAAAGAGAAAAAGCTCATATTCGAATTCAATGATACTGAAATCGGTTCTTCTCCTATACCTTCACAGTCAATGTCTCCGATCACCGGCTTTGAAATTGAAAAGAAAAAAATAAATGTTAATGAAGAAATCAAAGGTCTGCAACCCGAATGGCACGATCTGATTGTCGTAACCTTTTCGCTTGATGCGGTTCCTGATATAACGGTTCATGACCAGTACGGCGTTGTCACATTTTCATATAAGTGGACAAAAGATCCCACCAAAGTTGAAGAGTATGCTGTTAAGGAGAAGAAAAATCGCATAGTGCCTATCACTCTTGCCTCCGTGGGTGGCGCCGGTGTTGGTGCACTTCTCTATTTTTTACTCCGAGGCGAAGAAGAACCACCACAGGAAAGCGATATTCCGATTAACGATTTGCCGCAGCACACCACGCATGATTCCAATCAGTAATATCGGCTTTACCTAACTATTTAGTAATAACTATATTTGATTATGCGTAATTTGCTGTAATTGCACGCTTTTAAGTATTTATTATTTATTACTACAGATGTAATAGTTTCTTTTTCAGGAAGGTGCAGTGTGGCATATCCTCATTTTTTCTCTCGATGTATCTCATTTAAACGAAGTATACTTACGTTATTCATCTTTGTATTTCTCAGTAAACCAATCTTATCCGCAAACGAAAGTGAATCGGTATTCAATCTTGCCGAACGTTTTTATCGAGACAGTTTTTACAACGCCGCTCTTGAACAGTATCAGAAATATCTCGATATTAAAAAACGGGCGCCCGAGAATGATCCTGGAGCCTATTTCAAGATCGCCTACTGCCAGTACAAAATGGATAATGCCTCCCAGGCTGCCACCTCCTTTGAAAAGTTCATCGAATTGTTTCCCCGTAACGACAAAATCATGGAAGCCATGTTTTTAGCCGGCGTTACCCGCAAAGCTACGGGAGATTATAAACAGGCATCCGACTGGTTTTATGGCGTCTGGAGTCGATTTGTGGGAAGTGCCAAGGCACAGGAGGCGTTGTATGAAGCTGCCCGTTGTGCTGAAAAAGATAAAAATACCGACCGGGCAATTGAGCTTTACGATGTCTATTTCCGTCGTTTCCCAAGAAATAAAATCTCCGGCAATGTTGCGCTCTCCCTGGCCGGCCTGCTTATCGAAAATAAAGAGTATTCCAGGGCAAAAAAGGTCTTGTCAAAAGCGGAAAAACGCACTTCGCCCGACAAAACCTTTCCAGCCCGACTTAGCTACTATAAAGCGATCCTAGCCCGGAATATGCAAAAAAATGATAAAGCAGCCGGATATTTCGCCGAAATGTACGAAAAACATGAGGGTTTTTTTCCCGAATTTGAAGAAGCCTATAAGGTTTATCTTACCTTTCTCAATAACCGGAAAGCGTACAAAGCAAGTCTTCCGGTTTACAAGAGGCTTGCGTCTTTCTATGAAAAGAAAAACATTGATCTCTCAACAGGATTCCTTCTTTCATGGGCCGAAAATTCTCGAAAAGCCAAAGAATATACCACGGCTGAGGAACTCTATCGGAAAATTCTTCTGGCCGCTCCTTCTCATTCGCTCAAAGTAACAATCAACTATCGGATTGCTGAGTGCCAGGCCGGACGAAATGATATCACTCAGGCCATTGCCACTCTGCAGAATCTTGCAATTATCGATTCGGCGGGTGAATATGGAACGATGGCATGGCTCAAAGCCGGAGATCTCTATTACGGCCGGGAACTGTATCCCAGTGCGATCATGGCCTACCGCAAATACCTTCAGGCGCCGGGTGCTCCGAATAAGGATAAAGTCCTTTATCGGATCGCCAAAACCTATGAAGAAAAATATCAGCGGTATGGCGCAGCGCTGCGGGAGTTCGAAAATCTCCTCAAACTCTATCCATCGAGTCATTACAGCCATCGAGCGACCTTTTCCCTGGCCCGGTGTCATGCAGAACTGAAAGATTACAAGGCAGCAATTCGTCATTACGAATACCTCCTGGAATCGGGAGCCGAAAAAGACCTTATCGATGAAGCCGAAAAACATATCAGGTATCTGAAGGTATTCAAAATTACCGATCCCGATGCTGCAATGCAGGCGCTTACCGAGTTGATGGAAGTGCCGGCCGAGAGTCTTCCTCAATGGAAAAGGCTTCACCGAACAGCAGCCATCTATGCTCTTCACCTTAAACAATATGACAAGGCGCTCGATATCTACGACAAGCTTTCTGCAGCAAATCCTGCTCCCCCGGCTTCCGCTCTACCCGAAATCACTTTCCATAGGGCATCCGTTTACAGGAATCTTTTTGAAAAATCGGATTATGACAACGATCAGGCTGCTGCCGACTATGCAAAAGAAAAGGCGGAAACCTTATATAAAGAAATACTTGAACGTTTTGGGTCATCCCCTTATGCCGACGATGCGGCTTTTCAGATTATGATGCTCGGCAAACCCGATATAAGCTCCTGCGAACAGTTTCTTTCGACTTATCCCGAAAGTAAATACCAGGCGGAAGTACTCCTTACCCTTGCCAGACATTATGAT
>WJLZ01000089.1 GCA_014728215.1 Chitinivibrionales bacterium | reverse complement strand
ACACTGATATGCTCCCCCATGAATTTTACTCCCAGGCTCCATACCGGCTCCCAATAATGAGAAAAAACCCCGACTACACCATTATCGGTAATAAGGGCGATACGTTTCGATATCCGCACCTGACCACTGATTGTGAATATCCGCATTTCAGCGGAACTGAACCCTTCATCGGTAGCGCCGAATACATTGGTAATACTCAAACTCAAATGGTTGTCGGCTCTTCCGAACGTTGCCGTCAGGTGGGGTATCAGCGTGTAAAAAGTGTGATAGGGATCGGCAAACCCGAACACCTGCATTCCGGACGCCAGATTTATATACTCATGAAAGCCGGTTCCCACTTTGAATCCGGCAAAATAATAAAATCCTCCTCCGGCGAATAGGAAGGGGAAAAAGGTCCCGGCATCGATTGAAAGCCAGTCGGTTATCCCATAATTTACAACGGTAGCCACCAGCTCTTTTTGCGACAGGGAGAATTCTCCTTTCTCCAGCATGAATGCAGAGGGGGAAGCAAAATACCCGGTCCTCCCGGGGTCGGGAAGCCATAGTTTTCCGGAATAGGATTTTTGCGCACCTTTAAATTTTTGAATTTTTTCGATTGTATTTGAAGGCAATTTTACAGAATTTCCGGACAACAACCTTAAACCGACAATGCTGTCGTTCTCCTCAATAATAGTGCCGATCAGCGATTGGCCGTCTGTTAAGGTAATCTTACAAAAGGGACAACAATCGGCTGATGATTTTGATATGCTCCGGTCGTCATAAAACAGTGAATCATAATCGGAATAGGTAATTGTAGTATCGGCCGAGACAAAGGTTGCAATAAAAAGAAGGAAAGGAAACAGGTATTTATGGGCCTTCATTTGATAATATTTCCTGAAAAGTGTAATGGTTCAATATATGTAATTTAATAGCTCAAGTCAATGAGACAGCAGGAAAACCGTTTACCATGATGTTGTTTTATCATTGATATTTTCTCTGTATTCCACCAGATCAGGCTTCACTCGAATAATGAAAAATGTATTTTCATCCCCATGGAAAATTACTCATATTCTGAAATGTCGTCGGAGCGGCGCCATATCGATCCGAAAAGGTACCGCCACGAAGAGTACGTTGCCCGGATCAACCGGGTGATCGATTATATAGAAGCGAACATTGGTTCTCAACTGACTCCGGCGGAGCTTGCCGATGTGGCCTGTTTTTCCCGCTTTCATTTCCATCGTATTTTCGCCGCCCTGATTGGTGAGACGCTTCATCAATTTATCAAGCGGGTCCGGATTGAAAAGGCGGCCACGATGCTGGTTTTCAATCCGAAGAAATCGATTACCGAGGTGGCGTTTGATTGCGGGTTCACCGGTTCGGCCACCTTTGCCCGGGCGTTCAAGCAGGCATACGGAATCAGCGCCGGAGCGTGGCGAACGGGTGCATTCAAGGCCTTCTGCGAGGATATCGGGGAAAAAAGCAAGAATTGCAAAGTCGATCGCAACAATGAACAAACGATCAGCAAGAATAGAAAAGATTTTGATATTTCTCCCTCGTATTTTGATAGTGGTACTAATTTTGACGGCGCCGTCGGTCTTCAATCACCCACTCACAGAAGGAGAAATGCGATGAGTTTAAAGAAGCAACTACGGGTTAGCGTTGAGACATTGCCGGAACAGACTGTCGTATATGTCCGCCATATCGGTCCCTATCAGGGGGATGCGACGCTTTTTGAACGGCTCTACACCAAATTGTTTTCTTGGGCCGGTCCCCGGGGACTGCTGAATTTCCCCCGGACAAAAGCGATCTGCGTGTATCACGACAACCCTGAAATTACCGATGAAAACAAACTCAGGACCAGCGTCTGTATCACCGCGCCGTCGGATACCGAGATTGACGGTGATATCGGGAAAATGACCCTGGCCGCTGGGAAATATGCACTGGCCCGTTTTGAATTGAAGCCCGACGAGTACGGAGAAGCCTGGAGACAAGTCTATGGCGAATGGCTTCCCGACAGCGGCTATCAGCCCGATGACCGGCCCTGTTTTGAACTCTACCATAATAACTGCACCGACCATCCGGAGAAGATTGCTGTTCTGGATATCTGTGTACCGGTAAAACCGCTCTAAAGGAAAAAGGCTGTGCCGCGGTGTTCCGCTGCACAGCCCTGAATATCTCCGGAACCGGTTTCGCAAAAACCGATTACTTCATCCGCTGTTTCACCGCCAGCGCTTCCTCGGTTTCAGGACACTGCTCGATAAGTCTTTGCCATACCATATCCCGTGACTTCTTCTTGTTCTTTTTCTCAAAAACCATACCCATTTTGTAGAAGGTCACGCAGATTTTCTTTCCTTCAGGATACTCTTTTACATAATTTTTGTACCCCTCGGCAGCTTCATCGTATTTCTCCTGCGCATAGGCGCACTCAGCGATCCAGTAAGTGGCTTCTTCGGCCTGAGGGGATTGGGGATACTGATCTTTCAGATCCTTGAACCCGCTAATCGCAAGGTCGTACCGCCTGGCCATGAAATCATCATAGGCAAGCTGAAACAGCTTTTCGATTTCGGCTCGTTTCATGCTTTCGGCAAGGGAATCGACTCTGGCTTTTTCTTCCCACCCCTGTTTCAGCACCTGGGTTTTTTCATCGATTTTCGACAGCCGCTGCTGACTTTCGGATATACCGTTTTCGAGTGCACCGATCTTTTTGTTGAGTTCCCCGAACCGTACCTGCTGATCTGCCCGTATCAGACGAAGCAGCTCATGATTGGCTTTCTGCTGCTCCAGGAGGTTCCCCTGCAACTCGACCATTTCAATCTTGAGCGTATCCACATGAGCCTGTACCCCCCGGAGTTCTTCGGTACGAAGCATGGTGATATGGCTACACCCGGTAGAGAGCCCCATCATCATGACTGCCCCGATTATTGCAAGCAGTTTCCATCGTTTCATGGTTTTTCCTTTCGTTCTCTTATCCCCTCCTGAACTGAAGTTCAGGCTACACAGTTATAACTATCAAATTCCAATGTGGTAGGTCATGGCCTGGAAGGCCATGCCACATATTTTTTTCCGCTGCAGGTCATGGCCAGGAAGGCCATCCCACATATTTGTTACCGTTGTAGGTCATGCCGCATATTTTTTTACCGCCGGATGTTGAGCGTTTGAAACATTATGCTTCTCAGATCTGCGCATATCGGCATAATCGGCGCCATTGGCGTTCAACTCCTATTTTGCAAGTACTTTGAATTCGGCCCGCCGGTTTTGCGAATGACAACCTTCATCAACACAGTTATGCATGATCGGCTGTTCCTTTCCCCAGGAGGTTATCTCCACCTGCAGACTGGGCATGCCGTAATTGAGGAGATATTTTTTAACCACCCGTGCACGGCTTTCTCCCAGACCCATGTTATACTCCGATGAACCCCGCTCATCACAGTGGCCTTCAATAAGCACCCGTAAATTCGGGTGCTCCGACAAAAAGCTTGCCACAATGCCCAGACGGTCGATTGCCTCGGGAGTGAGCGTAAAGCTGTTGAATTCAAAATAGACCGGTTTAAGCTTTTCCTGTACTTCACGTTCGAGCTCGGCGCTCAAATCGGCTTCACTAAAAACAGCATCATCGGAAGTATCGATCTCCACCGGTTTGGTTTCAATAAAGCTGGTGTCGGGTTTCGGTTCCGGCTTGGTTTCGGGGAGGGTGGATGTTTTTTTAGGTTTACACGATCCTACAAGCAACGACACGATCATCAGGAGTATCCAGGAAAAAATAACAGAACGTTTCATACAGAAAAACCCTTTCTAAAACTGAAGCCAGTCCGGCATTTTCGCATCGCCGGTATTGGTAATTTTTTTCACATCAGAGCCATCGGGCCGCACCACGTGGATATCGCTTTTACCGCCTCTGGTGCAGACAAAAGCGATATGGGAGCCATCGGGTGCCCAGCAGGGGTACTCATTATTTCCGGCGTTTGAGCTAACCTTGACGGCATTCGAACCGTTTGCCTCGATAGTCCAGATATCGAATTTCCCTTTTTGCAGTGATGCATAGGCGATTTTATCTCCCTTGGGCGACCATGCCGGCGAATCCTGATAGCGGCCTTCAAAGGTAAGCCGCCGGGCATTGGCGCCGTCCCTGTCCATCACATAAATCTGAGGACTTCCCGAACGGTCGGAGGTAAAGGCGATATGATAGCCATTGGGAGACCAGGTGGGTGATGTATCGATTGCACGATGAAAGGTGAGTTGACGGACATTGGTTTTATCGGTATTACAGACATAAATATCGAGATTTCCTTTTTTCGATGATGCATAGGCAACGTTGCCCTCAATAAGCGAAACCGCAGGTGATGTTTCCACAAAGCGGCTGTACATGAAAATATCGGAATTACCCGAACTGATCGAGCCTTTATAGATATCGGGTTTCCCCCGCAGAAAGGAGATCCACAGTACCGTTGATGAATCCAGAAAGCAGGGAAAAATATTTACTGTATTGAGATTGGTTATCCGACGCACCCCGTGGCCGTCGTAGTCCATGACAAACAGATTTTTCTTACTGCCGTTATCGCGGACAAACACGACTTTTGTTTCGAACATTCCTCTTTCACCCATGAGCATATCGACAAGTTCATTTGCATACCGGTGGGCCATGGAACGGAGGAATTTTTTCTCTCCCTGATATTTTCTTCCGAAAATAAGCTCCCGGGTGGTAACATCTCTGAGATGGCAATCGAGCGTGACATTGTTTCCATCAACCATATATTCACCATCGATATACACCCCGATGCTTTTTTCGGCAATCCGTGCGCTGTCGAATTCGTTTATCTTGAGCACTTCGAATTTTCCGGTAAACGCAAGGTCGTCGGCAATGACTTTCCACGGCTGGTTTTTATTGATTGTTCCACCGGACTTGGGAGAAAATTTAGTAACCGCAATGGGGATGCTGTCAAACTTGCTCGCATAGACTTCGAGGTTGAACATTTCTCCATAACAGAGCGAAATACCGCCGACTATCAGGATTACTGTGGTGATTACTTTTTTCATGAGCGCGGTTATCTCCTTACCGGTCGAAGGGTGCAATTCAGATTGAGTTTGTCTCCGGAAAATCCCGGGGGCAGTTTGCCGAAGGGTGCGGCCAGGCTGACAGCCCGGATCGCCAGGTTATCGAGTACCGAGCTGCCTGAGGGATCGGCGACTTTAGCATTTGATATGGTTCCGTTACTAAAAATGGTAAATGTCACGGTGACCGAGGCGTTATCCTTTTCGGACGGCGGTTTCCATTGCCGTTCTATCTGCTGTTGAACGCTGTTGAGATACCAGTGATATTTGAAGCTTTGACTCACCGACGACAATTGAGCCGGGACAGGAACCTCCTGTAGAAGCTCAGCGAGTTCATCGGTGTTCTCCGGTTCGGGTTTTTTTTCCTTTGCCGGTGCGGGTTGTTTGGGCTTGTGCACCGGTTTTGGTTTTGGTGTGGGTTTGGCTACCTGTTGCGGTTTGGGCTGAGGTTTGGGTTTGGGCTTTTCGACCGGTTTTGGAGGTGTTGGAGCGGGCGGTTGCGGAATATTTGGCCGCACCAGCTGAAAGGTCTGCGGACGTTCGAATGTTGGGGGCCGCCTGAAAAGTTTGGTTAAAAGGGGCACAATAAGAAAGACAACAAGGTGGAATGAGAGAGAAAAGATAATTACCGGAACAAAAGAATCGTTCGCATTCCGTTTGGCTCCGTACGAAGCATTCATAGTCATCGATCAGCCGCCTGTTTGCTCTAAAGGAACGGTCAGGAACCCGAGTTTGACCACACCTGCGTTCTGGATTTCGGATATGACCCGCACAACAATGCCGTAGGGGACCTTCCGGTCTGCGTTGAGAAAGACCGGGACTTTTGTTCTTCCGGCAAATGCCCGTCGAAACCGTTTGCGGAAATCAAGTAAATTAGTACGTTCCTGGTCGATAAATATTTCATTGCGGGAATTAATCGAGACCTGAATATATTCATTGACTTCAACGTTTTCCGATTCGGTTTCGGGGAGATCGACCTGCACCCCCTGGGTCATCATGGGCGCGGTGATCATAAAAATAATCAGCACCGCAAAGGTAACATCAACCAGATTGGTGATATTCAGTTCGCTGACAATTTTCTTTCGTCTCAGTTTTCTTCGTCTCATCGTGCAGGACGTCCCGGTGCTGCGGTTTCGGGTTTCGGGCGATGTCCGTAGAGCATACCCAGAACCTCTCTTTTTACTTTCGACATGGCCAGTTCTTTGAACTCATCGAGTTCATCTTCGAGCCGCCCTGCGCGGTGGGTGAGATAATTGAAAAAGAACACCGCGGGAATAGCCACCGCCAAACCGATAATAGTCGTAATCAGGGCCTCGGCAATACCGGGCGCCACCACCGGAAGGCTCGCCGAACCCTGGTTACCGATTTCGTAAAATGAATTCATGATTCCCCACACTGTCCCCAGCAGTCCGAGAAAGGGCGCGACACTACTGGTGATGGCCAGAAGGATCAGGCCGTGATCGAGCTTTGAGGCCAGTGATGACACCAGGGTCTCCAGCGACTCGGAAGCCATGGCAAACTGATTCTGAAGAAAAAACGACCAGTCTTTCACATTGCCGTGCGAATGAGCATCATCGAGTATCCTCTTGAATTCTTCCGCTGCAGACATTCCCATAATCGCCAGCGGCGATTTTTCCAGCTTGGAATCGAGCTTCTCCAGGTCCCGTATCGATTTGCTGCGGGCAAATAATTCCAGAAGCCGCCGGTTCGTTTTTGCTACCGATCTCAAATACAAAAGCCGGTTGAAAATAATCGCCCAGGTAAAAATTGAAAGCCCGGCCAGCACAAACAGAATGATCTTCACTATCCAGCCGGCCCTCACAATCATATTGAGAACAGGGATGTCCATTTCTTATCCTTCCTTTTTCGTCTCGGAGTCTGCTATAACTAAAATTACAACGTTATAGATATTAATTACAATATATTTAACAGTCTTATCCAAAATAGAACGCTAATTACGCTGATCAAGCTGATATTCGCCGATCATAAATATCAAAAAATCAGCGATAATCAGCCAAATTGGCGTCATCGGCGTTCTATAATTTGATATAAATTACATTGTTTCATATTTATGTATATTACCCTCTGCACGAATTTATTATTGTATGAATTTTTGTGTTGCAAATGCATTTGCATGTATTCTCTACGAAACAATCCATTCTTTCAAATCTTCCAATGCCCGTTTGCAGATTGTCATCCGTTTTTCTTTTTTAGGAATTTTCTTTTTCCCTTCCCGGGGCAGGTCGGGAAGGATACCGTAATTGACATTCACGGGGGTAAAATCTTTCTTGTCGCAATGGGTGATATGGTAAAGCAATGAACCGCACGCGGTTGTTCGAGGCGGCGGTGGTAACTCCCTGTTTGTGAGTTTTGCTATCATGAACAGCGCGGCCAGATGACCGGTCGTGATGCTTTCGGTATAGCCTTCATTGCCGCAGAGTTGTCCTGCGCAGAAAAGCATGGGATCGTCTTTAAAATCGAGTGTGGGATTGAGCAGTGTCGGTGCATTGATATAGGTATTGCGGTGAATGGAGCCGAAACGGAGGAATTCCGCATTCTCGAGCCCGGGGATCATCCTGAACACTCGTTTCTGTTCGGGGATAGTCAGCCGGGTCTGGAAGCCGACCAGGCCGAAACTGGTGCCCTCGCTGTTTTCTTTCCTGAGCTGGCAGACCGCCCAGGGCCGTTTTCCGGTTCGGGGATCGATCAGCCCCACAGGCCGCAGGGGGCCGAAGGCCAGGGATTTTTCTCCTCGTGAAGCGATGACTTCCACGGGAAGGCAGGCTTCGAAAAACCGCTGCTCTTCAAACTCCCGCTTTCGGGCCGTGTCGGCTTCGATAAGCGCGCTGTAAAACCGCCCGTATTCTTCTTGGGTAAAGGGACAATTGCAGTAATCGCTGGAATCCGGTTCCCGCCGGGCGGCAAGGAAGGCTTTGGTCATATCGATGGAATCCGCGGCAACCACCGGCGCGATTGCATCGTAGAAACTAAGCATTGCTGCAGAGAACCTTTCACGAAGCCAGCCGGTCAGAGATTCGGATACCAGGGGACCCGCGGCAATGATCGTTGGAGTGCCCGGTGAGGGTGCTTCGATTTCTTGTCGAACAATGGTCACGGAGTGCTGCTCCAGTTTTTGCAGCACAGCGTGGGCGAATCGCTCCCGGTCCACCGCCAGAGCGCCGCCGGCCGGCACCGCGGTCTGTTCGGCAGCGTCAAGAAGCGGACTCCCGAGCAACCGGAGTTCTTCTTTCAGAAGCGCATGAGCTACGGGAAGGTTCTTTGCTTTAAGCGAATTGGAACAGATCAATTCGGCCGGCAGGTCTGTCCGATGGGCCGGCGTGGTGGTGTGGGGACGCATCTCATAGAGCGTCACCGGAACACCCCGGGAGGCCAGCACCAAAGCAGCTTCGGAACCGGCAAGACCGGCTCCGATAACCGCGACAGGAGTTGAAAGTAAATTATCCACTGATTTCACACCAGTTATCCGGAATGGAACAGAAAAGGATACCGGCTTTGATTCTTATTCCGCCTCAGCCTGCTGCGGTTCGAGCTGATACTCAGCTTTACACTTGGGGCAGCGATGATACGTTCCCTTCCGTTTCGTCTCTCTGAGCACGAGGATAGGATACCCGCAGCTTTCGCATTCCTTATTAATTGGACGGTCCCAGGTTGCAAAGGTGCACTTTGGATAGCTGCTGCATCCGAAAAACGTTTTGCCCCGCTTGGTACGGCGCTCGATCAGGGTTCCATCACACTCAGGCATCGGACATTCTACCCCGGTCGTGAGCGACATGGTGTTTTTGCACTCGGGATATCGGGAACATCCTAAAAACCGGTTGTTGCGGATTTCGAGGATAACCATGGGCGCGCCGCATTTATCACACAGTTGTGTCGTCTGCTCGGTTGCGATCTTTTCGATCGGCTCGGTATACCGGCATGCGGGGAAACCTTGACACGCGAGGAACTTGCCGTTTTTACTCCATTTCACGACCAGTTGAAATTTCTCACATTTGGGGCAGGTGCGCTCGGTGACTTCCTGAGTCTCTTCCTTGAGCCGCTGGATATCCGTTTTCGCACTTTCAAGTTCGTCCTGGAAAGGACCATAGAAATTTTTGAGTGTTTCGACCCAATTGGCTTCGCCAAGCTCGATTTTATCCAGAGAATTTTCCATATTCGCCGTAAAGCCGACTTCGAAAATGTCCGGAAATTCCTTAACCAGAATTTTTTTGACCATAAACCCGACCTCGGTGGGAATAAACCGCTTGTTTTCTACATTGACATACCGCCGCGTTTTGAGGGTATCGATAATCTGGGCATAGGTACTCGGTCGCCCGATTCCCTTGTCTTCGAGTTCCCGCACCAGGGATGCTTCCGAATACCGGGCCGGCGGCTGGGTAAAATGCTGTTTGTCTTCAAGTTTTTCCAGCGACGGTCTGGCTTCTTCGGCAATCTCAGGGAGTGTAACATTCTGGCCTTCATTACTATCACTCTTATCTTCAACGGTCTCATCATAGAGCGCAAGGAAACCGGCGAATTTCATGATCGATCCCCTGGCCCGGAAGATACAATTATCGGCATCGATATCAACCCGGGTCATGTCAAAGACCGCATTTGCCATCTGGGATGCTAAAAACCGTTTCCAGATGAGTTCATAGAGACGATACTGGTCTTTGCTCAGATACTTTTTCAGTTGCGAAGGAGCGAAATCGGGATTAATCTGCGCCGGGCGAATGGCCTCATGGGCATCCTGCGCATTCTTGCTTTTCCCGTACACCCGCGGTGAGGAAGGCAGATGGTTTTCGTCAAAAAGGGTAGTGATAACATTTTTGGCATCGGCCAGCGCCTCATCGGCAATACGAGTCGAATCGGTACGCATATAGGTAATCAGACCGGTTGTTCCCAGTTCTCCCAGCTCAAGACCTTCATAGAGCTGCTGCGCCATCATCATGGTTTTGGCAGCGGAAAATCCCAGTTTCCGCGCAGCTTCCTGCTGCAAGGTGCTGGTGATAAAGGGCGGATAGGGCTTTCGTTCCTTTTTGGTCCGGTGAACATTTTTGACAACAAAGGTCTTGTCCTTTACCCGCTCGATAATCGCCTTTGCCGCGGCTTCATCGGGAAGCACCACTTTGCCGCCGTCAATCGATTGAAGCTTTGCCGAAAATTTGAAATCGGCATAGTTGAGCAGGGCCTGGATCGACCAGTATTCTTCCTGCTTAAAAGCCTTGATCTCATCTTCACGCTCGCAGATCAACCGCAAGGCCACCGACTGGACCCGTCCGGCACTCAAACCCCGGAACACCGTCCGCCAGAGAAAGGGTGAGATCTGGTATCCCACGATTCTGTCGAGAATCCGCCGTGCCTGCTGCGCGTTGACCTTATTCATATCAAGTTCATCGGGATTCTCGAACGCGGCGGTAACCGCGCGCTTGGTTATTTCGTTGAACTGGACCCGTTTGACATTTTTATTCACCTTGGCAATAGACTGAGCGACATGCCAGGCGATCGCCTCACCTTCACGGTCGGGGTCGGGCGCCAGATAGATGGTTTCGCATTTGGCGGCATCATCCCGGAGCAGACGAAGGATCCGCCGTTTCCCCCGCGATGTCGTATATTTGGGCTTGAAATTATTATTGATATCAACACCGAGTTCTTTTTCCGGCAAATCAATTATATGGCCCATCGTAGCTCGTACGGCATACTCCGATCCTAAATATTTTGAAATCGTTCTGCATTTTGCCGGTGACTCAACAACTACAAGGTTTTTTGCCATGATTTTTCCTATTCCTCCAATTTCATGATTGCTTTTTGAGGTGGAGCATCGAAGTAATGGAGCATTGGCGTCTCCATTATTCCGCTCTGTATTTACTCTGCTGCTTCAACTTTTTGCATAATTTAAAAGTATACATCAACTGCACAGGTTCATGTAAAAACTTTCGATAAATAGGCGCTTATCGCTGTATCGTAATCTGCGGTATGCTGAAATGCCTTAAGCGCCATTCTTCGCCGGGTTTTCATCGAAACACCATTATTTTCATCAAGCTCGTTAACTATTTGATCATAGTCCGCTGGATCAACTACGACGGTCACCCATGCATTATTTTTGGCAGCGCTTCGAATCATGGTGGGACCGCCGATATCGATATTTTCAATGGCATCCTCGATCGTGACATCCGGTTTCGCCACCGTCTGCTTGAAAGGATAGAGATTCACCACCACCATATCGATAGGCTCGATACCGTTTTCTTTCATCTGATCCACATGATTGTTGTTGTCCCGCATGGCCAGAAGACCGCCGTGGATTTTGGGATGCAGCGTTTTCACCCGGCCATCCATGATCTCGGGGAACCCGGTATAGGAATCGACCGACGTGACGTCAACGCCCTTTTCTTTCAAACTCCGCGCGGTTCCACCGGTTGAAAGGATTTCGATATTCCTTTGACCCAGTTTTCGTGCGAATTCCACAATACCCGTCTTATCCGATACACTGACCAGTGCCCTTTTAATCTGAACTATATCCATGGTACTACTTTCTATTGGTTTAATCGTACTCATTATTCATGAACGTCACCTCCCCGGAGCCGGGACATCCATAGGATATGAGCCTGAATGATGATAATTTCAACGCGAACTTGAAAACATGACCCTGAGGATCATGCCGCCCGGCTACCGCCGGTTTATTAATGTGCGGTATTTCGGATTGTTCAAAAAAAGATTTAAGAAAATGATTGATTGCAGCAGGCAATGCAAAATAATCTGAAAAAATTATTATTAATACATTATAATATACCCTTTTTGAGGATTCCCTGTTCGCCGTGTGCTATTTTAAATTCGATTAATTCCAATGTTGTGTTACTGAAAGTATTTTAAAGCATCTATGCTTAATCGCATTCCTCCGATTTTTCTTATTCCGATCCTGTTCGCAGCACAGGCATTCTCTCAGAATGCCGGCCCGGCGGGCACGACACCCCCCGATTCTGCGACGAGGGTTGATTCCACGGCTCTCTCCTCCGTCGATATATCATCTGCCGATACAGTCCGCAATGACACCACGGTTTCGGATACTGCCGATACACAAGCCGCAAAGAAATCACGCAAAAAAAGCGGTGTCTCGGATACGATTACCTATAACGCCGAAATGATCAATTACGATATCGAAAACAGGGTGCTTCATCTCAACAACGATGCGGTTATCAGTTATCAGGACATGACTCTTCACGCGGATTCGATCACCTACTTTATCGACAAGAACCTTTTCCAGGCCCGGGGCGCGCCGCAGCTTATCGAAGGACGGGACACGACAGTGGGTGAATATATGGTCTATAATATCAAAACCAGGCGTGGAAGTGTGCGGTATGCGAGTACGCACATGGATGAAGCCTATTTTAACGGGCAACAGATAGTCAAAACCGATGATAATGTCTTTTATGCCGAAAACGGCGATTATACCACCTGTGCCTATGTGGATTCACCGCACTATTGCTTTTATGCAAGGGATATCAAAGTCATACCCAATGATAAAACTGTCGCCCGTCCGGCCATATTCAATATCGCCGATGTTCCTGTTGCCGCGCTCCCCTATTTTCTCTTTCCTATCAATCAGAGCCGTACCTCGGGTATGCTGACCCCGGCTTTCGGCGGTAATCCGGGGAGTGGCGGATATCTCGACAATGTAGGATACTATTGGGCCCCCAATAATTTTGCCGATTTTTTAATTTCCGGAAAGATCCGGGAGTTCGAAGACTTTGTTGTCCGCGCCCGTTCACGGTATGCGCTCAAATACTGGCTGAGTGGAAGTGTCAATGGGCGGTATACGTTCAGCGATAATTTCGAACGCCGGGACAGCCAGTGGTCGCTCGATTACAATCACCGTCAAATACTCATCCCCGATGGAACATTTATTCTCTCGGGCGGGGGGCGAATGGTCAGCAGCAGTAATTTCTATGAGGATTTTTCCGAAGAAGAACGGGAGATCCTGGAAAAAAATCTCAACGCAAACCTGTCGCTCTCCAAACGGTTCAAAAGGCTGAATGCCAGTGCTACGGCAACCTGGAACCGGAACCACAATCTGGTGAGTGATGCGATTACCGAAGACATTCCCTCGGTCAGTTTCTCTCTCAGCGAACGGCCCCTTATCCCGGAGAACAGAGAGACTTCACCGGGAGATATCGATGATGACTATGAACCGAAATGGTACAATAAAATCTACTACGGTTATAATGCCCGGGGGATCCGGAAACATATCTCCAACCCCAACGCCTTGATTGAAAAGGAATACACCCGGAGCGGCGCGGAACAAGCGGTGAGTCTTTCTTATAACCACAAAATTTTGAAATGGTTCAATGTCCGTCCGAATGTTTCCGCCAGGATGTATGCGCTCGATGCCTATAAAGATACGCTTCCCGACGACACGATCTATTCGCCCGATACGACATTCGATATCCTGGAGGTCCTTCCCGACACGGCATCAGCGCTCGACTATATCGACACCCTTGTGCGGGAGGATGTTACCGGTGTGTCCGATACGACCTACCGGGTCGTGCGGTCGATCAGGACCGATTCGACAATCTATTTTGCCCCCACCGAAGAGTGGAGCGGGGATTATTCATGGAACGCCGGGGTCTCGCTCAGCACCAGGCTCTATGGTCACTTTCCACTCAGGATATTCAATTTCGCCGGAATCCGTCACACCATGAGTCCATCGATATCCTACAGCTACCGGCCCGAGGGACATGAGCTTGACCGCACCTATTACCCTATCGGTATTTCGACCCCCGGTTCGCAGAAAAAAAGCCAGACCATGAATTTCAGCATCGGCAACGATTTCCACGGTAAAACGCTTTCCAAACCCGAAACCGAAGGCGGCGAGCCGGTGGAAAACAAGTTCCATATGTTCAATGTCAACCTGTCATCGGGCTATAATTTCGAAGCCGAGAAACGGAAATGGAGCGACCTTTCCCTTTCGGCAAGTACATCCAACAAGCTTGTCAATGTCAATTTCAGTTCATCTTTCTGGCTCTACGATGAAAAGGATGCCTTGACCTATCCCCTGCTCCGGTCCTATCAGGTCCGTCTGAGCCCCCGTCTCAACCTGACCGCATCGGGGACATTCTGGGGCGGCGACAAGCTGGTGTTCGAAGGCGTCGCGCCCGATGATCCGGTGAAATATCGCAATGCGGGACAGCAGAAATGGAGTATCGGTATCGGGCCCAATTATACCTATAGTAAATCCCGGTCCGGTCCCACCAAACCCTTTACGACCTCCAAGGTCTACCAGCTCAATGTCAACGCGCGCACGAGTTTCAGCCGTATCTGGTCGGTCTCCTGGAACGGCGGCTACGATTTCAAACGCAACCGCATGACCTCAGGCTACCTCAATTTCAACTGCGACCTCGAATGCTGGTTCATGAAATTCCGCTGGGGCCCACCCGGAAGTATCGATTCCGGATTCTACTTTGTGGTGCAGATCAAGAAAGTGCCGGAGATTAAGTGGGAAAAGAGGGATTAATAGAAGTTTTAGTTCTGGAAGGGGCTAGGCGCGCTGAGTAGGGGGAAGCTATGATTTAGGAAGGGGCTAGGCGCCCCTTAAACCCAGCTAGGAAAATGCTTTTCTTGAAAGCCCAACCCCCCGGGCTCCGCCCGCCCCCCATACTTGGGGGGCTGAGAATGAAATGGCCTTTTGGGAATGAGCAACGCCCCCCTACACTTGGGGGCTGGGAAGGAAATGACCTTTTGGTAAAGCTCGACGCCATACTTGGGGGGTTGGGGATTAACTGAACATTCGGGAAAGGTCGACCCACGGGATTCGGTCTTTTTTTCTCCTTATATTCTCATCTTGTCGTACAATTCCTCGTTGGCGGGGGTGACTTCGATGGTGCGGGTGGCGCCGTTTTGGGTGATTATCAGATGGGCGGTTTTTTTGTCTTTGGCTTTTGAGAAGCGGGCGGTGATTGCAGCGGCGGTCTGTATCTGATCGCTTGATAAGGGGCCTTTGAGGAGTGCCGATGCTCCGGGGATATTATCGGGTGTGATGAAACAATCCTCTTTCTGCGCGAGCATTGTCAGTATTTCATTTTCCTTCTCGTTTCTTCCGACAACAAGCTTGACCTGGGGCGACATGCGGAAATGGCGTCCGTATGCAAGGAGCTTGAAATCGGCGAGGGAGAAATGAGGGGTGGCGTCCCGGAGGTCGGTGAACCGTCGCGCGGTGGCGGCCTGGGTGAGCATGCATCCCCCGGCGGGCGGGAGATGAGCAAGACCATGCTTCTTTGCATACGCGAGCTGCTCTTTGCGGCCTCTTCCGTGAATACCCAGCAGTTTTTCCCGGTCGACCCACCCCTTTTGTTCGGGGATTGTGGCCGCGAGCAGCTTCGCGCTCAGAGGCCGCAACAAAAGACCTTCAAGACCCGAGCGTTTGGCTATCGCATTGAGACACTCCATGCGCTGCGACATAGGACGCTGCCCCACCACCTCGCCAGTGGCAATAAACCGGGAACCTTCACGGTCCATTATCTCCTTCGCTTTCCGGATCCGGTGTATCCGGCAATCCAGACAGGGATTCGCATGCTTGCCGTAGCCGAACCGGGGATTCTTTATCATGGGAAGAAACTCCTCGGCTTCCTCAACAAGAATAAGAGGTATCGCAATGGAATCGGCAAGCGAACGGATCGTCGCATGCTCTTTGCCAACCCCCGATTCGAAGGGAAGCACAAAATGCAAAGCAGCAACATCACACCCCTGCTCTTTCAGAAGATGGGCGGCAATCACACTGTCGAGACCACCGGAGAACATTACAAGACATTTAGTCATAGTTGAGTAGCCTTTTTTAATGAGCGCGCGAGCATACAAATTTATAAGTATTCGATTATTACATTAATATATTATTGGGTAATGGGTCGGGGTTAGGATGCCGGGGTGATGAAAGAGAATTCTATTTCCCTCTGAAGTAGAAAACCAGGCACTCGCAAAGTATTTTGAAAGCAAGCTCTCCATAATTAATCAATACCTCAGGCTTTCGACGGGAAAATGCAGAATATGAAGACGATCACCTGTGAACAACTCGGCTATGATGAATGGATGCAGAATGCTGGTGCAGAGTATATGCACGACGACTTTATTCCGGCGCGAGTCACTGAAGTCAATAAAAGTAACTATCGAGTGTCCGACGGCGTACATGAGATGACGGCGGAACTCTCGGGTAAATTCATGTTCGATGCAGCGGATACTGCCGACTATCCTACTGTTGGTGACTGGGTGGCAATCCAGGCGCTGGACAATGACACACTCGCCATTATCCATTCTGTCTTGCCGCGCAAAACGCTTCTAAAACGTAAAGAGCCCGGTAAACGAATCGGTTTCCAGCTTATTGCTTCCAATATTGATTTCGGTCTGGTTGTGCAATCTGCAAAGCATATCAATTTCAACTTGCTTGACAGGTATTTCGTTATGCTGAACGAAAGCGGCATTCGTCCTGTCGTCGTTTTCAGCAAAATCGACCTCCTCTCTCCTGAAGAATTGGAAGCAATGAACGGACCTCTATCGAAGCTGAAAAGTGAGTATGTACTTATCAGCACTATTACTGAAAACGGCATAGCAGAGCTGTCGAACAGCCTCATTCCGGGCAAAACATATTGCCTCCTGGGTCAATCGGGAGTCGGAAAAACCTCGCTGCTTAACAGATTGCTTGGCACCGAAATGCTCAGAGTCAGTGAAGTGCGGGAAAAGGACGGCAAGGGCAGGCATACCACAGTCAGACGTCAGCTTATCCGCATTGATTCCGGCAGCATTTTCATTGATACGCCAGGAATGAGGGAGCTTGGTAATTTCGAAATTGCCGACGGAATCGATCAGACATTTGATGAATTCGCTTTGTATGCTGCAAAATGTCGTTTCAGCGATTGTACACATACGCACGAACAAGGATGTGCTGTAATTGAAGCTGTCAAGAGTGGGACAATCGAAGAAAGCAGATACAGGAATTACCTGAAGCTGAAAAAAGAATCGGTATTCTATGAGATGTCATATCGGGAAAAGCGTAAAAAGGAGAAATCATTCGGTAGAATGGTCAAGAATTTCAAGAAGTTAAAGAGAAAGATTTAATAAAGGACAGGCGTGTTGCGCAATGTCCTGCTTTTGCGAATACAGGTCGTTTGATTTGCCCGGATATTAACTTATGAGGAACAGGCAATCTATCCCGGTCAGAACCGACAACAGCATCCTGGCGGTTGGTATTTTCGGGACATTGAAAACTGATCATCCCTACAACGACAACCTCCTCGCGTTCTACTCTGGTGTTTACGGACGGGAGATCGAAATAGCGGATATGCCGAACCCGACCCGCCATTTGACTTATGAATGCTATATGAATAACGGATACAAGGTTGTTTTCACCGGATGTGAAGTCAACCGGATTGCGGCTCTTCCAGAGGGCATGTGCGGCTTTGAAGTCACCGCTAACAGAATGCGAGTATACAAGGGGCCGGTTGTTTGGGATGCATATATCGATACAGAAATAAGCTGGCAATGGAAACATCCGTTCTCCGCCTTCGAGCAGCTATTCATTGCCGGAGATTTTACGGCAGCGAACCTGGGAGCGAGCGAAAGCATGGAAAATGTTACCGATAGCCCCTGTCTGTTCTGCTTCTCTGAGAACACATATGACAACTACGGCAGCGCAAACTATAAAGAAGATGCAATCGTCCTGGTTGCCCCTGATCCTTGTTGGTCGTCTCTATTCGATGAGTTGAAACGCTGGATTCTTGCGGTGCTTCCCCGGGATCTCGTGCTCAGAGTCGAGCATTTCGGAAGTACGGCAATACCGGGGATTCCATCCAAACCGATTATCGACATTCTGGTCGAGGTGCCGTCTTTTGAACAGCTTCGCAGTGAGATTGTTCCCCGCTTGTGTTCCGAGGATTGCTCCTATTCCTGTTTCATGAACAATGCTCTGTTTATAAAAAGATCATCCTATGGCGGAGAAAGAATTGCCCATATACACATGGCTCCGAGGGATAATCAGGTATGGGAGGGCCTTGCATTCAGAGATTCCCTTCGAGCGAACCCCGAATTATCTTTTGAGTATGCGCGACTTAAAAAAGAGTTGGCATCGAAATACAGGGATGACAGAAATCGCTATACCATGGGCAAAGATACCTTTATCAAAAAAGTTGCTTCGCAGTCGAATCGAAGAGTGTAACACGGATGCGACGGACTCACGCGGATCTGAATGTTTTTGAAGCAAGAAGATAGAGAAACTATTTTTATCAGTAACATTATTTTTTTCCCTGTAAACCAAATTGATCTCAAACATGAATAGTACAATCAGAAATGAAATGCCCGGCGACTACCGGGAGGTTGAGGAATTGACTCGTGATGCATTCTGGAATTTGTATGTTCCCGGCTGCAGTGAGCATTATCTGGCCCATAGTATGCGGAATCATCCGGACTTTCTTGCAGAACTGGATTTTGTTACGGTCTATGACAACAGAATTGTCGGGAACATCATGTATACAAAATCATATGTTATTGACACCCAGGACGATTCTCACAGGATGGAAACAATTTCTTTTGGGCCGGTAAGTGTGTTACCCGAATTCCAGAAACGGGGAGTGGGCTCATCATTAATCAGACATTCACTGACGGTTGCTCAGAAAAGTAATTACAAAGCGGTTATAATTCTGGGACATCCACACAACTACTGCAAACACGGGTTTAAAAGCTCGAAGGATTTTGACGCCAGCGATTCCGAAGGGAAATATCCCTACGGCATGCTGGCATTGGAGCTGGAGCAGGGTGCATTTCAAGGACGCACCTGGAAGTATTATGCCAGTGATGTCTATGATGTTGACAATGATGCAGCAGAGGAATTCGATAAGAAATTCCCACCCAGAAAGAAAGAGTTTCGATACACACAGGAAGAATTCTCAATTGCGGTCAGAGCGTATCTCATCTGATTTTGCTGAATATAATGCAATGAAAAACTTGTTGGCGCAACTCATATGTCACCAATGAACCGGCGGACCTTTCTCAGATTTGGCCTGGCAGCGAGCGCGGCGTGTTGTGCAGGAAGCTATCCGGTTTTTATCGAGGTGTTGAGGCTGGCTTCATCTGGCCTGAGCAGCCTCCAATAATACATTTTAGCTAAAGCCCCGATTTCATAATCAGGCGGTAATATTATGATAAAGCCATATCCACCATTTTCCAATATATGAAATTATATCCCGATGCCTGGACTTGATAATAATCTCTATCAAATAATCATCTCCCAGCTCCATCAATTTCGGGCCAATACGCATATTGGTGATTTTTTCGACATTCTGGTTGTGGGTCTGGTTATTTATTATGTTCTGAGCTGGTTTCGGCGGCGGGCCTCCCCTTCACTTTTTATCCGGCTCGGTATAATCGCATCGCTCTACGCTCTCGCCCGTTTGCTCAACATGTATATAACATCGTTGCTGTTCCATGCCGGACTTGCGGCCATGCTCATGGTGCTGGTCATTATTTTCCAGTCGGATATCAGGCGGGCATTCGAGTCTTTTAACGGATGGCGTTTCTGGGGTAAGGCCGGCAAAAGCTCTCTTGGAGATCCTACCATTGCGGATATTCTGGTGAACACGGTATCCGAATTTGCGCAAAAGAATGTAGGAGCGCTGATTGTTCTCCAGGGTAAAGAAGCCGTAGGCCGTCATGTCCGCGGGGGGACGCCGGTTGACGGTGAAATCAGCAACCCCATTCTCTACAGCATTTTCGACCATCATTCACCGGGCCATGACGGAGCGGTGATAATCGATCAGGGAAGGATCGACCGGCTTGGCGTCCTGCTTCCCCTGTCGGACAACCTGAAAGAAGTGGGCAAGCACGGGACCCGTCATACCGCCGCACTGGGACTTTCGGAGCATTGCGACGCCATGGCGATTGTCGTGTCGGAAGAACAGGGTACGATCAGTATCGCCCATCAGGGAAAACTCCGTCGGGTAGATTCACTCGCCCTGCTCAAGAAGGATATTGAAAATTTCTCTCAGACATCGCCGGTCCTTCCCAAGCCCCGTATCAGCAGCCGGTTGATTCGTGAGAATATCGGTTTCAAACTTCTCTCCCTTGTCCTGGCCTGTCTCCTGTGGTTCATGCTCGCCTACCGGGTCGAGACCCTCTACCGCACTTTCGAAGTTCCCATAGAATACCGCAATATGCCCTCGAACCTGATTATTGCCGATGGGCTGCCTACCCACGCGGTGCTTACCATGTCGGGACCGGAACGGGTTTTCACGCTCAATACAACAATAGGACCGGTATCGATCGACATGTCCCATATCAAAGAGGGTGACAATCAGATACCCTTAACATCAAGGCATGTGACAATCCCCTCGGGCCTGGAATTGATCCAGATGGAACCGGGGATGCTTCAGTTAAAAGCATCGAAGGTGGCCGAAGCAAAGCTTCCGGTGAGAGTAGTAACCCGGGGAGCGATGCCCGCGGGATACAAAATGGCCGGAATGACGGCAGTTCCGGATTCGGTGACGGTGTTGCTTGACGGATCGGCCTGGAGAAAGATCGGCTCGATTCCTACCGAGCCCGTAACACTGGACACTCTGAGAAACAGCACCGTATGGCGACTTCAACTCGCCCCGCCAAAGGGAGTATCGCTCAAAGACTCTACCCATTCCACTGTACGGGTTAAAGCGCGGGTAAAGCCCGTGAAGGCCGGATCAATCTCCCCCTGACAGGCCTTCTTCCCCTACCGGTAACGAACACAGATTATTTGTCGGGTCTGAAAAAGTCCACAACCGTACCCCCTGGTTTTCATCTCCCAAAGCCCCGGACGGCGATATATCCGGTGCGATTCAATTGCTTTCCGGCAATTGCCCTTGCGATACTTACAAAGAAAGCTCAAGGAACCTGAATCGAAGCAATGATGCACAATCTCGACACTGCTCCACGACAAAGACGAAGCACTCATGCAAACCTCGACAATGCTCCCCGACAAGGGCGAGGCAATCGTGCACAACCTCGACAATATTCCCCGACAAAGACGAGGCAATCGTGCACAACCTCGACAATATTCCCCGACAAAGGCGAGGCACTCATGCACACCTTGGCAATGCTCTCCGACAAGGGCGAAGTGGTGATGCGAAATGTTGAAAGAGTGGTGTAACCTACCTGAATTCAATGACTTAATCATATGAAGGGATGAATTCGGGGCCCATAAGCATCGAGAATTGGGCGGGCATGCCCCGAAATTGCAGTTTGGTATCAATTATGCACCGGTGGGTTCGGTGGTCTCGAAGGTGGTGTAAGGTGGGCAAATATGAACACCACCTTATCACAGGAATTTGAAGTAGCTGGTATCTTTAGAAGCAGTTTTGGTGCGTACCTTGCACGTTTCGGGACCCAACCCAAACACCATTATGACGTCGCCAACGCAATCGTGCGCTGTCGCACGGAAGAACTGGGCGGGCATATTTACCGGTGCGACGATTGCAGGCATGAGTTAACGCTATATAACTCATGTCGCAATCGACATTGCCCGAAATGCCAGGCCATGGCCCGTGCCGCATGGGTCCAGCAGCGTATTGATGAACTGCTGCCGGTACCGTACTTTCATGTTGTTTTTACCGTTCCACAGCAGCTTAATTATTATGCCCTGCGTAATAAGCGATTATTCTATGATATTATGTTCAAATCCGTTTCGCAGACACTGAGTGAGCTTGCACATGATCCCCGGCGGCTTGGAGGACAGATCGGTTTTATTTGCGTATTACATACGTGGGGCCGGAATCTCATGGATCATCCTCATATTCATTGTATTGTACCCGCAGGCGCATTGTGCGACGGCGATACCAGATGGCAGTCATGCAGTAAAGACTTTTTATTTCCTGTTGCGGTCATGCGTAAGCTTTACCGCGGCAAAATGCTTGCATTTTTCAAAGAGGCGATCAAACAAGGCAAGCTTTCGTGCCTGCGCACGGTATCCGAAGGTATGCCGCCGGTGGAGGTGATGATAAAGCAGTTGTATAAGCAGGATTGGGTCGTGTATGTTAAAAAGCCGTTTGCAAGCCCAATCGAGGTCATTAAATATCTCGGCAGGTACACCCACCGTGTTGCAATAAGTAATCACAGGATCAAAGATATTTCCCAAAACAGTGTCAGTTTTTCCTACAAGGATTACGCCGATAACAACCGTATGAAAATCATGGAGTTATCTCACGTTGAGTTTATCCGCCGCTTTATGTTGCATATTCTCCCTGAAGGCTTTATGCGTATCCGGCATTACGGTTTTCTGGGCAACAGCACGAAAAATAAAAAGTTGCCGATAATCCGGAAATTGATATCTCCTGATACGCAGAAATCGGGATTTATGCAAGCACTGGATTTTGATTTTGTAGCTGAGAAGCATGTTAAAAAATGTCCACAATGCGGCAGCACCATCTTACAGTGCATAGCAAAGCTCGACCCCGAATTTGTTTACTCAGCAAAGGTGGTCAGCCTCTGAAAGATCTTCCATACGCTAACAACAAGGCCTGCGGGCTGATTGCCTGGAGCGCCCGGGGATGCTATGCCCAAAAACGAAAAAAAATCAACCGAATTATCTGCCGTGAAATGATATTTTTTCCTTTTTTGCCGCTATGGCGCTAAAGTATATTGCTTTATATCCAATCGTAAACGTTGCCGGACTTTTCAATACCCATATAATAATGTAGCGGTATTGCAGCCAACACGGCTTCGTTCAACTTGATTTTATCAAAAATGATCGGGCGGTAATGACTTGATGGATAGGATGTTTATTTCTGATAAAATCCTATACGTTGT
>WJLZ01000088.1 GCA_014728215.1 Chitinivibrionales bacterium | reverse complement strand
GCAGGTGCCAGATTAGACCTTACGACTATTGGTCACGTTCAAGGTATTGAAGACCCCTATCCCGGTCTATGGGTTTCGGATTCCACGGGCCATACGGCACCTTACAGAACGACTGAACCAAATGTTTATTGGACAAGACCCGAAGCTACTTTGGGTGTTTCGATTGACGCCTTTTTGCTGAGATGGCTTTCACCTTTTCTTGATATGCAGATGACATCATTTGGCGGAGACCTTTTGCCAGCTATATCTGGAGGTGTGGGTTTCATTTTGAGAAGCGAAAAATTATCTGGCAGACTTGATGGTTCTCTAAAATTGACAAGGATGAGATACAATGCGCTTTTTGTTGATGAGGAAGGAGTTGAGCCGGACATCATCAGGAGCGGAATCGATTATGCTCGTGGATTTGCAATACAGGGGACCTTCAATACGATGAAGGATTTCCTTTTCTTGAAATACTATCTCACTGCCGGATATGAGTTGATGGATTTTACTGACGAAATTGAGGGTGAGTTGTTAGGTACGAGTCTCAAGCAAGCGTATGCAGGAACTGGTGTATTTCATGAATTTGGGCCTGTTACAGCGATTGCTGGTATTCGTTTCGTAATGCTGACGTCATCCATGTTAGATATTGACCCGTACGAGTATTTTGAGCCGAATTTCCAATTACTTGGCAATATAAACCTGCCATTTCTGAAACGATAAAAGAGAAGAAGACGGCGGCGGCGAAAGACATAATGAAGAATGCATGGCCCGGTTTACAGACGCACAACAGCAAAAAGCCAAAATGCCTGCCGCAGGCGCAACACAGGCACTTCGGCTGTTTTGCAACACGTTGTAAGCAATGTTTTTGCACATTTATTGATAGGCGCCCCTAAAGAAGAAAGGAGCAAAAGGATATCACATTGATTCACTAAATTATAATTCGTAATCCAATAAAAATTTGAAAGGATAAAATTATCTATAGAATACTGTATTCATTATTAGCTGTCTTAACATTGCTGATATCTTGTAAGGATTTAACAACTAATCCTCCTGAAAAGAATGACCTTAATGTCTATTCAACTGCAGTGGATGGATGTAAAAATACTTTGCATAAAAGGGCTTCAAATGATTCAATTCAGAGCTATAAGTTTACTGATGATTCCTTGAAAATAGACATACTGGTTAAGGCTAACTGTTGCCCAGAAATTGATAGATTCATTACCACAACTACAGTAAATGGAGATTCGGTTCATCTTCAAGTACAAGATACCGCTAAGGGACTTTGTAATTGCATTTGTCCTTATGAAATTAAAACCGTAATTAAATGCGAAGAAATTGATTCAATCTATTTCACTTGCGAATATTATGATTCATTAATTGTCGCAGAATTAATCACAAGGGATTAGTCATTAAAGGGTGACATAACAATTGCAATATTGACCAGATTCAAATTCGAAATAGAAAAAGGGGCGCAGAAGAACAGAAATATGGTAAATGCAAAAACACAGCTTACAACAGCAAAAAGCCAAAATGCCTGCCGCAGGCGCAACACAGGCACTTCGGCTGTTTTGCAAGACGTTGGTGGAAATATTTCGGGCAATCCTAATAAGGAGTTGAAATGATTAATAGCGCCCCCAAAAGAAAAGAATTGTTCTTTTTGATTGTGATATCTCTAATATCTATTTTGAATGCTGAAATGAAAGTTGTTCCTGCTTTTAGAATCGGCTATTTAGGCACGAGTTCAAGTACAACATATGGAGCATCATTACAAGAAGAAATGAATGTTATGTATAGTACAAACGGGTTTGAGATAGAAGCAGGAATATTACATAGTTGGTTTAGCACAAATGGAATGTTTACATATTCACAACGAAATAGCTTTCCTGAAAAAGGAACTGAAGGAAGAAAGCAAACTGCACCAGGAAAGCCTCTTATTTCTGGTGGTGGGCTTAGCGCATATTTAGAAAGACTTCGTTTACCACTCAAAAATGCAGAAATTATTCTCAAAATCTGCCCCGGAATAATGGTTGGCTATTGGATTGATAAAAAATCGAAATGGAACCGTACACTTTCAGAATATGAAAACTTTGTGGAAACACGACACTTTGCAGGCTTACTGCGAATTGAGGGAGGATATGGAATAATCTCAGGGTACGGTAAGATTGGTCTGTTTGATACATCCGATCCATTACTTGGAGCAGGCATAACAATGATTTTAAGAAGAAAGTATTAAGATGGGGGCGCAGAAAAGACGGATTGCCCGAAATACATCCACCAACAGGCCCAATACAAAAGTTTGCTTCGTTGACACTGCGCAAACCTTCGTATGTGGGCCGGGACGTTGGTGTAAATTGTACTGGAAAATTACTCAAAACAATCAAATATGGGGCGCATAAAAGAAAGGAAGACAATGAAAATCTTTTCACGATTATCAGGAACTTTATTGCTGGCTTTACTAATATTATTTGCAGGATGTTCTCCACGTATTATTAGAAATGGTTATCAGATTGACGACCATTATAGTGACGAGG
>WJLZ01000087.1 GCA_014728215.1 Chitinivibrionales bacterium | reverse complement strand
TCATGCAGTCCTGGAATCGGGTGAGGAAATTGAAGCCGATTACTTCGTCTCCAATATCAGTCCTTACACCCTTCATTTAGAAATAATTAATCAGGAGGCCCGGAAGAAATTATGGTTACGGAGACTCCGCAGCCTCAATCCATCGATATCAGCGGTTGTTGCCTATCTCGGTATGAAGCCCGGCGCCATGCCGTTGCTTGATAACAGCATAAATTTCTGGTTTGATTCGAGATGCCATGAAGATATCTTTCAATCTATCATGGCAAACAACATACAGAATGTCAATCATCTCATTTTTCTCAAGGCGCAGGAGAGTGGTAATCCCGATACCCTGACTCTTATGCAATTTGTACAGAAACATGCCGCCGAAAACTGGAAAGAGGCAAAAAATCGTGTCGCCGACCGTATGCTCGCCAAAGCGGACGAACTCTATCCTGGAATCGAATCGGCCGTTGAATTACGGGAAATCGGTTCACCCACCACTTTTGAGCGGTATACCGGCAATACCGCCGGCGCCTTGTACGGATTCGAAAATACAAAAGACATGTATGGTGAAGCCAAACTTCCCAAGCAGACCTATCTCGAGAATCTTTATCAGGTAGGTCACTGGGGCACACCCGGTGGCGGGGTTTGGAATGTAATGTACAATTCTTATTCTACGACTCGGATGATGCTGCGTCGTCCTGAATCGAACAGAAAACCCTCGCAGCCGCCTTCACAAAGGAAAGAGATGAAATTTCGTTTGATTTATCCCCGTTTCAGAAAATTTCTGGAGGGGCATCATGAACTCGATCAGCTGGTCAAAGATCATCTGGTCGGTAATTATACCATGCCACCCTCGCTGGGGCTTCCGATAATTGCCTCCCTTACTCCGCCCGAAATCAGCCTTGAATTGACGGATGACAATGTCGGTCGGCAGATAGATTTTGATGAGAAGGTCGATTGTGTGGTTATCAGCTGTTTTACGCCTCAGGCCCAGCGTGCCTATGAGATTGCCGATGAATTTCGTCGCCGCGGAACCAGGGTGATTCTTGGTGGTATTCATCCAACCGGCCGGCCTGAGGAAGCCCTGGAACACGCCGATGCAGTATGTGTGGGAGAGGTGGAACCCGTCTGGTCACAGATCCTCGAGGATTTAAAAGCGGGAAAGCTTCAAAAAAAATACCATGGCCATGAGAGTTTCGAGCTTGGCTGCCTGCCGATTCCCAAGAGAGATATTTTCAGCAGAGATATTTATAAGTGGGATGCACACCTGGTTTTCACCACCCGTGGATGTCCGGTAAGGTGCGGCATGTGCCCTATTCCCCATAAGGAGGGGTATCGTCTCAGACTCCGTCCAATCGATTGCGTCATCAGGGATATCGAATCAATGCCTTATCGTGAATTCTATTTCACCGATGACACGATCATGATACCGAGCAAAAAATGCGAAAAATATGTTCTTGCACTGATGGAACGGACGCAGCATATGGATGTCAGCATCTTTTTTGCATCCACCATGATGATGATTCCCGATCCGGAGTTCTATAAAAAGCTCGCCAAAGGGGGAGCATCGTCGATGTACACTGTTTTCGGCTTTGACCGGAATTCACGTCGTCTGATGAGCAGTGATTGTACAAAAGAAGAATGGCGGAATGCCGTCGATCTGGTGAAAATGAACGAAGATGCCGGCATTCATTTCTTTGCATCCTACGGTATCGGTTTTGACGATCAGGATGAAGCGGTATTCGACCGGATTTTGAAATTTTCCGAGGATGCCGGTATTGATCTGGCCGAGTTTTATATCAATACTCCTTTTCCCGGAACACCATTTGGTATGTTGGCGGAAAAGGAAAACCGGATTCTGCACCGGAACTACCATCTCTGGAACACGGGGAATGTGGTTTTCAAACCCAGAAATTTCACCACCGAATCGTTGCTGGAGGGGTTCTTTTACCTCTGGAAAGAATTTTATAAAAACAAGACCCCGAAAACAACCTTGCGCTCCTTTGAGGTGCAGGATGATGGTTGACCGGAATTATTCCTGACGGTAATTTGCGAGGAAATTCCCGATTTTTTCGCATGCCATTTTAAGATCCTCAACGGCAGGCAGGAATACTATTCGAATATGGTCACGTTCGGGCCAGTTGAAACCGGTGCCCTGTACAATCAGTACATGTTCCTGCAATAGAAGATCCAGTACAAGCTTCTGATCATTTTTGATATTGAATTTCTTCCGGTCCAGTTTTGGAAAGAGGTAGAGCGCGCCCTGTGGTTTGACACAACTGACACCGGGTATTTCCGAAATCAGCTGGTAGCAGACATTTCTCTGTTCATACAACCGTCCTCCGGGTTTGACCAGATCGTTAATGCTCTGGTAACCTCCCAGTGCTGTTTGAACGGCAAACTGGGCGGGAACATTGGCGCACAGGCGGGTACTCGAGAGCATCTCCAGACCTTCCATATAATCCGATGCAGTCTCTTTGGTACCGGTGATCGCCATCCATCCTGCCCTGAATCCTGCGGCACGATATGATTTTGAAAGACCGTTGAAGGTTATGCAGAGAAGGTCGGGAGCTAAAAGAGACGTAGGAACATGGACTGCGGAATCATAAAGGATCTTATCGTATATCTCATCGGAGAAAATAATCAGTTCATGTTCACGGGCGACATCTACAATCTCTTCCAGGACTTCTCGTGGATACACCGCGCCGGTAGGATTGTTCGGATTAATAATGACTATCGCCCTGGTTTTTGACGACGCCTTCTTCTTGATATCCTTCAGATCGGGAATCCAGCCCGAAGATTCATCACACATATAATGGACAGGTTTTCCGCCAGCCAGGTTGGTCGCAGCTGTCCAGAGCGGATAGTCGGGCGCCGGAATCAACACTTCATACCCGGTATTGAGCAGTGCCTGAAGCGCCATCATGATCAACTCACTGACGCCATTACCGATATAAATGTCATCGACATCGATGCCCTCGACGCCCTTTTCCTGGTAGTATTGAAAGACCGCTTTCCGTGCGGGAAAGAGCCCCCGGGAGTCGTCGAGATAACCCTGAGAATGTTTCAGGTTAACTATTACGTCATGAAGCATTTCATCGGGGGTATCGAATCCGAAAGCAGCCGGATTACCGGTGTGAAGTTTCAGAATATGGTATCCCTCTTCCTCCAGCCGCTGAGCTTCACGGGAAACCGGTCCACGAATATCATAGAGGACATTTTCGAGCTTGTGCGATTTTTTATAGTACATCATAGGAAAAGACCTCAAAATATAAATACGAAATATTAGGATCCTTTCTTAAAATAAATCGTACCATCAATGTATATTTCAGAATCTTGCTTTTGGAATAATTGCGTCTAATTAGGAATACCGCAGGATAATGAAACTCGAGCATCTGGTGCGGAAATCACCAGAAAACAATGAAGTTCTTTCCGTAGGTCTTGATATCGGCTCGACAACGGTAAAAGTCGTGGTTATGGATGAGCATAATGCCATTTTAGCCCGGGCATACACTCGTCATCATGCCCGTCAGCCGGAAGTCGTCAGTCTTCTTTTAGATGAAATCGAGGCATATTACAGCCGGGCCATGCTGTGTATCTATATTACCGGAAGTGGCGGGCGCAGTCTGGCGCCGTATATCAATGCTCGATATGTACAGGAAGTTAATGCCGTGATATCCGCGGTTGAGCGGTTGTGTCCCGATACCGGATCGGTTATCGAACTTGGGGGCCAGGACGCCAAAATTATTATCTGGAAAAGGGACAAGGAAGGGAATGCGACGGTTTCCTCTTTTATGAATGACAAATGTGCCGGTGGTACCGGCGCTACCCTCGACAGGATTCTGGGCAAGATCGGAATATCGTTGTCTGAGGTCCGGAAAGTGCGGGCTCAGGGAAAAACGATTCATCCTATAGCGGCAAAATGCGGTGTCTTTGCCGAAACCGATGTTGTGGGACTTCTGAAAACCGGAATTGAAATGGAAGAAATTGTGGTTTCGCTCTGCACCGCAATTGTCAAACAGAACCTCGAAGTGCTTGTAAAAGGCAATGTTCTTCGTGCACCGGTACTCCTCCTGGGGGGACCGCATGCTTATTTGAATGTCCTCACCGACCTCTGGCGTACCTGGATTCCCAGCACCTGGCAATTGCACCACTATGTACCGGAAACACCTTCGCTTCCAGAAAGCATCAGAGTTCCGGAGGGTGCACAGTATTATGCTGCCGCCGGTGCGGTGATATTCGGAAAAGAATCCCGCGAAATGCTTACCGCATTTGAGGGCTCTTCTGCAAAGGACAGGAGATTTTATTATGAGGGAAGAAAAGGGCTCGATAATTATCTCTCCCATGAGCGCATGAAAAAACTTGGAGAGAACGGCTCTTTCCGGAATGGTCTTGTGCAATCTGAACAGGAACTCGACGAATTCGTCGCTGCATATACAATCCCTCCGTTTAAGGCATGCGAGCCTCCGGAAGGTGCTCACATAACCGGTTATCTGGGTGTTGACGGTGGTTCGACAAGCTCAAAGCTTGTCCTGGTCGACAGCGAGGGCGTTCCTCTTTATCGGGATTATATCCTTTCGAAGGGCAATCCAATTATAGACATTAGAGAAATGGCGGCGCGGCTTGATCGGTGGATCAAATCCAGGAATATCACTCTCAGGCTGGCCGGAACCGGCGTGACCGGGTATGCATCTTCGATACTTAAAGAGGCATTCTGTTTCGATACCGTTGTGGTGGAAACCGTTGCCCATATGCGCTCCTCGGTGCACAGGTACGGTAATATCGATGTTATCTGCGATGTGGGCGGTCAGGATATTAAAGTGCTGTTTCTCAAACACGGACGAGTTGTGGATTTCAAGCTCAACACGCAATGCAGCGCCGGGAACGGCTATTTCCTTCAGACAATGGCCGAGCAGTTTGATGTTCCCATAGAAGAGTATGCAACCACTGCGTTCAAGGCCCGCCGCGCTCCGGCCTTTAATTACGGATGTGCCGTATTCATGGAACAGGACCGGGTAAATTTTCAGCAACTGGGCTGGAAAAAAGAAGAGATCATGGCCGGACTCGCCCTCGTATTGCCACTCAATATCTGGAATTATATCGTCCAGGATACCAACGTATCCCGTTTTGGAAGACGTATTGTTTTACAGGGCGGCACTCAGCGAAACCTCGCTGCTGTCAAGGCGCAGGTCGATTATATCAAAAGCAGGAATCCCGAGGCCGAGGTCATTGTTCATGATTATGCCGATATCTGCGGAGCAATCGGCGCCGCACTCGAGGTCCGAAAACAGAGGACCGGCAGACCATCCTCGTTTGTAGGACTGGAAAAAGCCTCGAACTTGACATTCGTGACTTGTAACGACGATTCAACCCGATGCCCTTTTTGTGTTAATAAGTGTACACGCACTTTTATAGATATTACCGTAAGTCCGGATAAAAAAATACGGTATATTTCCGGAAACGGTTGTGATCGCGGCATGGCCGACAGTGTCGAAGCGGTAAAATCCCACGACAGCAAAATAAAAAGTGTTAAAAATACTTATCCCAATCTTGTCAATCAGGCGGCTGTTGAAGCATTTAATGAATATCCTTTCGACGCTTGTCCGGAAAGCTATTTCGGGAGGAGCCGTGCCGGGAAAAGAAAGCGGGAAGCTGTTCTTGAAAAACGGGCGGCGATGGTTGTTGGAATGCCCCGGGTCCTTAATCTTTACTACTATGCTCCCTTTTTCGGCACCTATTTTCGCGCACTGGGCGTGGGCAAGGTTGTATTCAGCGATTATACCTCAAAGACGCTCTGGGAAGAAGGGAATAAATGGGGGGCAATCGATCCCTGTTTTCCGGCTAAAGTCGCGCCAGCTCATTTTCACAATCTGCTTACCCGAAAAAACGTTACCCATCTCTGTTTCCCTTGTATAACCCATCTGGAATCCATGGTCGAGAACGTGGTGGGGAATAATGCCTGTCCCATTCAGATGGGCACCCCGGAGGTGGTGCACGCGGCTTTTACCAAGGACCGCAATATGTTTTCAGAATTCGGGGTGGAATACTGGAAACCACTGGTCAATATGGAACGGCACAACGAAGCTGCTGATATGCTCTATGAATATTTCGCCGGCCCTCTTGAGGTAAGCAGGCAGGAAAATTCCTGGGCGGTCACCCAGGGGTACGCCGCCATGCAACGCTATCTGGATTCGCTTCGAACACAGGGGGCAAAACTGCTCAACCGGCTGGTTGAAAACGAGGAAATCGGTATTTTGATGATCGGTCATCCCTATCACCACGATCCCGGACTTAACCATGGTATTCCCGAAGAATTTCAGGTGAGAGGCTTTCCGGTGTTCTGTATAGAATCGCTGCCGGTGACCGATGATTTTCTTGATCCTCTTTTCAAGCAAAGTCCTTCCCGGCGTATAGGTGATGTCTGGCGGCGGAGTTTCAATCGGAATACCAATATAAAACTCTGGGCTGCAAAAGTTGCGGCTCGACATCCCAATCTTGCGGTCATCGATCTGTCAAGTTTCAAGTGTGGGTTCGATGCTCCTATCTATTCGTACATCGATACAATTCTCGATGCATCGGAGGCACCCCATTTTTTATTTCATGATATCGATCAAAACCGGCCGCGGGCAACCTTTGCAATAAGAATCCAGACCATTGAATACTTTTTACGTCTTGAAGAGAAAAAATTAAAGGCAATGAAAGCAGGCTCTAATCATGTCTCAGTTTGATAAGGCCGGTTCCGTTAAGCGGCCGAAAGTTTCTTCAGGTGACCATTGGAACGGATACACGAGTAATCACTGGAAGAAAAAAGACAAAAAAGAAGTGACCATTCTCTATAATTTTGTCGAACGGCGAAAATCCTTTTTTCTGCGTGCCTTCTTTGAACGAAATGGTTATAAATACAAAGATCTGGGCGACCATATTCTGGAAGATGTCCGGTGGGGCAAGGAATTCGGTAACCGGATGGAATGCAACCCTATGTATTTCACCAGTGGCTCGCTTTTGAGAAATCTTTTCATAATACAAGAGGAAAAGAATTTTACTAAAGAAGAAATTGTGGAAAAGTATGTGTTTTTAGGCGGCGGTGGTCAATGTGGTCCCTGCCGGTATGGTATGTATCCTCAAGAGTACTGGAAAGCGCTCAACGATGCCGGTTTCAAAGGATTCAGGGTCATTGTTTTTTCTTCGGGTTTTACCACCGAAATGCAACGGGGGAACAGTGCCCTGCCTGTCGATTTGAAATTCAGGGTAAACATGGCCATGGCCTTTATTCTTTCGGATTTTCTGCATATAGCCGAGTGCGCGCTCAGGCCGTATGCAAAGAACAAGAAAACGGCGCTCCGGGCTCTTGCGCGAATGGAGCGGATACTGCTCGATGCTTTCTGCAGCCGCTGGTGGTGGTTTGCCCTGCCTCGGGCCTTGAAAAGAGTCGGCAAATTGCTGCACTCCATTCCCCGGAAAGAAAATCCTCTTCCCCTGATTTATGTTACCGGAGAATTTTTTGCCAACCTTGCCCACAATGAAGGCAATTATAATCTTCGACGGTTTATTATGGATGAAGGTTGCGAGGTGTATCCCGGATTATTCACCAACCGGGTCATGTACGATTTCTGGCGTCAGGAACGGGTATTCCGTCGGGAGCTGAAATACGAAAAAAGTATTGCAAAGAAAATGCAGGCGCTTGCACTGATTATCACCGCCCGGTGCAGGTCTCTGTTTGTTAAATATCTTTACAATAAGCTCAAAAAGGTATTGCGGCCGGAATTGTTCGGCGGAAGGGCCGATCTTTATGATCTGCACCATCTTGCCCGACTTGGTCATGAGTATTATCACCCGGAAATTTTCGGCGGGGAGGGCAATCTCGAGGTGGCTGAAGCTGTGTATTATTCGGATCTGGTGGATGGTTTCATTTCTGCAAAGCCTTTCGGCTGCCTGACATCATCCGGTATCTCCGACGGTATCCAGGCCAAGGTTATGGCCCGTTTTCCGCAGCTCAATTTTCTTTCTATCGAGACAAGCGGCGACAACGAAGTCGGCATTCTCAGCAGGGTCTCCATGCTCCTTTTCAAGGCCAAACAGCGCCACTGGATGCGGGTGAAGGGGAAACGACGGGACGACACGGCG
>WJLZ01000086.1 GCA_014728215.1 Chitinivibrionales bacterium | reverse complement strand
GTAAACCCGCTTCACTCCAGCAGGTCTGAGTAAAAAATTCCTCATCCATCTTCATCTTTTTATCGTAACCACCATCGATTTCTGTTTCAGTCCCTGGTGCACCTTAAGGACATAGGCGCCGGAAGTAATTGAAGAACCCCAGGGGATCACGACCTTTCGTGTTGAGAGTTCTTTGACATCATGGTAATATACATTTTTGCCCGCCATGCTGTAGAGCGCAATGGTAAAATCTCCGGGTTCTCTCAGGTTGACAGTAATACCCTCTGGAGACTGAGTAAATCCAAACAATCGTTGATGAGAATTGGCGGGAGTATTTCCTGCAAGTGCAACAGGGGTTGCATCCGAGGGTATCTGTTCCAGGGCCCCGAGGTCCGGTCTGGAGCCGTTAAAAGCAAGGTTGATACCCTCATCATGGTCCCATGCCAGTTCGTTATCGACCGTTATCGTATTGGTAGAGTAATCGATATCGGTAATTCGGGCCCTTTTATTTTCTCCTTCAATCTGAATGACATCGCCTTCGATAATCCCCATACCATCGGTAAAATATCCGGCATTATCGACAGTAAAACGGCTTCCTGACCCTGATGCACTGGTGATTGTTGTTAAAAATGCGCCGCTGTCAACACAGAGGCTTCCTTCCTTCAAACGGAAATCAGGGGTGTTCAGATCAAAGGAATCGATGGTGCCGGTGATATCCATAAAAAGCGGATCATCATTGTCTTTCCAGTTGTTTTCGAGAATCTGATCGGCTTCATCGACATAATAGTAGCGTATATAATCTCCATTATTGTCATAAAAAATATTGTTTTTGATAATCACCCCGGTGATTTCCGGTCCGCTGCTGTGATGAGCCATTAGAATGGCCCCGTTTTTCCACTCTTCAACACCGGATAATGCCGTATAGCCGTTGCGATAGAACGTATTGTTATAGATAAAACTGTTGCGGCAATCCATTTCGCTTTTTGAGGTGCTGAGACTGATTCCGTAACCATCACAGTGATAAAACATATTGTGGCGTATAATAGTATGAGGCATCCGTATTGAAATAGCTCCTGAAGTATTCTGATCGGGAGGGACGCCGGTTGCCGCAAATCGGTTGCCTTCAACGATGTTCCCTGTTACATTCGCGGCGTTTTCTTCAAAGATAATTGCCCGGTTACCGCATTTGCCGCCGGTTTCGGAGCGGAGACAATCCATCCAGTTACGGTTATTGAAATAATTGTTCCGTATGATGTTATAGCTGCTGCTGACCGTCATGATATGATGACCGCCGTAGAAAAAGACGTTGCCTTCTATCAAGTTGTAATGGCTATGGTCGCTGATATCGGATCCGGTACCGATATTGATAACACCCCCTTTATCATCGCTGGATGTACTGTATCCGACGCGGCCGATAATGCAGCCGGTGATCCGGTTATGATGAGAATCTTTCCTGAACCGGACACCAAGCGGCCAGCCGCCTTCGCTGTTTGCATTGTCAAAAATGCAGTTTTTGATCCAGATATGGTCCGATGAATCCAGACGGAGATACTGATTTACTTCTTCGCAACGAATTCCTTCGACGATAACGTGAGAATTGCCGTTGAAATGAAGTCCCCGGTATATCCCCGATATCTTTACTACTTCGGAGGGATAATTCATATAGACTATGGGATACTCTTTGGTTCCGTCATGGTCGGGGGAAATCTGTTCCCGGTAGTTTCCTTCACGGATAAAGACGGTATCACCTGCCCGGAGCGCCTGGTTGGCGTTGTCGATACTGTTCCAGGCACTCGATTCGGAACGGCCGTTGCCCGAAGAGCTTCCATTGGTGTTGTCGACATAGTAGGTTGTTCCGAAAGAAAGAGCATACAATGAAATGACACAAAAAAATGCCGGATGTACAATCCTGATCATAGTGGATTTCCCCTTTGGCTGAAAATAGATAAATATTAACAGGATTTACAAAGTCTATTGAAGAATGAGAGTGTTCAAGGTTTAAGCGTTATAATGTGAGGACGATACATGGGTCTATGCCATGAGATTATGTTTTCGATTATGTTTCTGAATATAAGTAATACTTCGTATGTGCAATGTAATTATTGATCATGACGGTACACACCCATTCCAGTGATAAAGACGGTCATTGTATCGTATACGGGAAGGCGATAGGTGCCTTTCTTTGATGTTGCGACACCGTCCTTACCTCGCCAGGCTTCCTTCGGCAATTGCATAGATCACTACATTGGTGACCCATTTGAGGGCTGCTTCCTGGGAAGTCTCGCGCTGACCGGTGCTTTTGAGGAGTTCCTTCTCTTTATACCCTTCGGTATAGCAGATTGCCTGCCGTCCTTTGATAGAATATCCGAATACACCCGGCTCTCCGTAGGGGAGATCTTCGGATTTGGGCGAAATTTTGGTGGGAACGGCATCGATAGGGTAATAAGAAGAAAACATCGGATGCTTACCATTGGGGAGTTTACGCAGTTTGCTTACCATCATGGCGCCTGTTTTTACGCAGAGGTCGGCTTCCACCCGATAGATATAATAGCCGCTTTCGACGGCATTGCCCTGGTTGTCGACACAATGCCATCGGAAATGCTTGTTTTTCTGTAAATAGGCGCCCGGAAGCATGTCTTCCATGGTATGGTTGAAAATTTTATTCCCTCTTCGGTTGTAGATACTGATGGTGATGTCGGTGAATTTCGGAATTATTATACCGAAGAAAGTCCAGGGATGAAAAATTTCAGGGTCGGGATCGCGAAAGACATACCCCGAAACTTCCCGGTCATTTTTACTGAGTTCTTTCAGGGTTTTTTCACCCACCGGATCGGAGATGTCTTCCTGAATAATGCTTTTTATCAACCCTCTGACACCCATGCATTCTTTGTAGCCGTGGGTATTGATAAAATAGATAAAACCGCCGTTATTTACATAGGTGCGAAGAAATCTGAGATTTTCTGGAAGTACTGTTTCCGGAACATTTCGGGCCTCACAAAGAAGAATCGGCAACCGCATTAATTCGGACACTCGAAGGAGGTTATAGATTCCCCGGATTTCATGGCCCTGGGGAGTCTTTTTGTTATAAAGATCCCGAAATGAATTTTCGGCCTCGGTAAGATATTCTTTCTGCCATTGCGATAAAGGATAAGTCTCTTCGATTTTCGTGATCCAGTCGTCTTTTTCAGGAGCAAGCTTGGAGTTGTATTTAACCCGCAAATAATCGGCGACAATTTTACGCACCCTGCTCTTGAACATTTCGTATTCCTTATCAACAAGATAGGGCGCTGTGTTCGCCAGAAGGCTGAGTCCGTCGATTTCGGGTTCGTGCTGTGATATTTCTTTAACTTCGGAGTGTGCACGTTCTCTGGCCCGTGTCAGCCAGTAGTCGAAACTCTTATAGATACCCAGAAAGGAGATGGCCCTGCTGCTCAGTTCGGCTTTAACCTTCGTGTTTTCGGAAATCCATTCTGCGATATTTTCGAGTTCGCCTTCATTCCACTGATCGCCCCCGGTGGCGTCGGAAGTAGATTCGGTGCCGGGGATGTCGAGTATTGAGATGGTTACTTTACCGGTGGTCCGTTTGCCCGATCCGAATGCCGCGCCCTTTTTATCTTCCATTTCGGCGCTGCCGATATCGAATCCGGGAAGGTTCATGGAGAGACCATAGGTAACAACCTGTGAACTCGAAACCAGATTGCTGATATCGTTGCTGCTGCCGACCATGGCCATGGGTGATAAATCGGGAGCACCCATGTTGGTTTCGAAATTCCGGAACATCTTAGGATCAAATCCAGGATCGACCGATGGCTTTGCCGCAATAGATTTAACATCAAAGCTGACATCGATTTTCGGCGGGGCCTTTATATCTGCCTTTGGCGGTGGCGGCGGTGGGGGTGGTGGGGGTGGGGGCTGGATCGCCTCAACAGCTTCCAACACCTTGTCTTTTATGACTTTATCGAGACCTGTCGCACGAAGGAACAGGAAGAGTGAGCCGATA
Source organism: Chitinivibrionales bacterium (assembly GCA_014728215.1). NCBI lineage: Bacteria > Pseudomonadati > Fibrobacterota > Chitinivibrionia > Chitinivibrionales > Chitinivibrionales bacterium. The sequence continues at coordinate 137,349 of WJLZ01000086.1, read as the reverse complement.
ATTCCAATTGAAAGAACTAATGACAATCGTGTAATGTTCGCCTGTTTTTTCCGTTTTTCGGTAATTGAAAGAGGCATTGTTGTGTAAAATTCTATTGATTATGAATGGGAATGCACAATTGGTATAACCTGAAGCATACTATACGCTTATACTTTTTAGGCTACCTTTCACGCTCTTTATAAAAATACCCCGCTGATACAGAATAGTCAACAGTATGATACTTCCTTAAATATAATGAATTTAAAGCCTTGTATCGTGCAAAAAATTGAGTACGATTTCAACCGGAGCGGTGAGTCTCCAAATTTAAATAATGGTAAAAAAACATGTCATCACTTGACCCCGCATTGCAATCGGGTTATAATAGAGAAGGCTTTTTTGTTTCTCTTAACCCCGAGTCAATCTTTCGGAAAAAAACTTATGGCCGACCGGGAAAATTTTGCAAAAAAAATAGATATCGATAACCTTCAGACAGGAATGTTCCTCGAGGATGTTTTTAATGAAGAAGGGGCGTTTCTTCTTTCCCGGAATTCGCTGGTAGAATCGGTAGACCAGATAGAGCGGCTTAAAAATCTTGGTGTAAAAAGCGTCTATATAAATATACAAAAGGGAAAAGATGTTTCCTGTGAAGATGAATTGCCTGACCATTCTTTCTCCGATGACTCATCGATTACCATAAGCAGCCGTGAGGCCCGGTATTATGAAGAAATACCAAGGGCCCTTGAAGTAAGAGAGAAGACGCTCATCACCGCCCGTGAGGCGCTTGTTGCTATCAGTAAAGGTCGTTCTTTTTCCGTTGCGGATATTGAAGTTGCTGCTGAAGATATTGTCGAGAGTATCTTGCGCAATTCCGAAGCACTGGTCAGCCTGTGTCAGATCAAGGGGCATGACGAATACACGTACATTCATTCTGTCAATGTTGGCGTATTGATAACTTCACTGGCCAATTCGATGGGATACGACCGGACCTTTCTTTTACACGCCGGGATTGGTGGACTCCTCCACGATATCGGGAAAATGCGGGTGCCGGATGCGATTCTCAATAAGCCCGGAAGATATGCCGACTGGGAATTTGCAATCATGAAAAAGCATCCCGAGCACGGGATTGAAATCATCAAAGAAAAAAAATCGATCTCTCCCCAGGCCGCTATGATAATCGCCCAGCATCATGAACGGTATAACGGACGGGGATATCCGCGGGGATTAAAGGGAAAAGAGATTTCCGAACTCGGCCTGATGGCTGCTGTTGCCGATGTATACGATGCCCTCACCTCCGACAGGGTCTACCGAGCCGCCTGGACCCCGCAGAAAGCACTGGCTACCATTTTCAAGGGGTGTGATGAAGATTATTCCCGTGCCATTGTCGAACGGTTTACTAAGCATATGGGTATCTATCCGGTCGGCAGTTTCGTTAAACTCAACTCAGGAGAAATGGGAGTTGTGGTGCGGGTCGATAATGGAAAGCTCCTCAAACCGGTGATTCTTGTTCTTTTCGATACTGCCGGGAAAAAACTGGATGCCCCTGTCGAATACGATCTCTCTAAAAAAGTAAATGAAATCGGCAGTCGTCAATACGAAATCGAAATGTCACTCAATCCCAGAGCGTTCAGAATAGATGTTGGCGATTATCTGGAAAGTCAAAAAATCAGTCACTTGCAAAACAATAAATAGGATATACAAAAGAAAGGCTTATTTTACTATGCATGGGAAGCACTGCAGGCTGTATGATGAAAATCTTGTAAGAAATATCATGATCTCAACCGGATTGACGGTTTTTGAGTATTTAAAACATAAAACCATTAAAAGCGAAGATGAAATCTGTGAACTGGTTGAGGTCAACGCCGACAACATTATCGAGAATACAATTGAAGATATGAATGCGGCTGCAGAATATGATGACGAGGATCCCGAATCGGATGAGCCACCGCCGTGGGAGGGGTGAGAAAGAACGACATGGCGACAGGACGATAAAATTATGGAGGATACAGGGCTCAGAGGTTAGAGACCAACTAAATTGAGTCTCACCTCGTTGCCTCTAATCGCGCTTAATCTTCTCCCTCTCAACCTCATTCTTGCGTATTTCCCCATAAACCAACTATTTTACTCCCGTGCCGAAGTGGTGGAATTGGTAGACGCGCTGGACTCAAAATCCAGTAGGGGCGACCCTGTGCGAGTTCGATTCTCGCCTTCGGCACCATCCTTCCTTACCGATATTCAGACCCTTGCCCTGACCCTGACCCTTGCATAAAAAAAGCCCTCTGTCGGCTCTAGCACTTCCGACAAAGGGCACTTGCCATAATCACGTCTGCATACATAATATAAACAAAGGGACAAGCCAATATGCAAAATTTTTTTAATATTTTTTAAAGAAATGGAGTATTGGAGTAAGAGAAGACCATCAGCCCCCCTGCGACTCCATCATTCCACCACTTCCTTTTTTTCTTGCTTTTTCTTTAAAATGACGTGATAATTATAAGGAAGCTTCAGAAAACTGTTGCTTTATCAGAAAACGTAAATCATTTTATTAATGGAGCGGCGGGAAAGGTTTTACAATCCCGATAAAATATTTTCGATCAGTTATAACCCCGGGTGGTCTTGGTTCACAGGGCTGCATAGATAAGGACAAACCCAAAGTAACGCCTGCCAGAGTTTTCTTACCGCGAGTTCACCACGATACGATTGAACTTCCATTTTTCTGCCCCACCGTGAAAACCCGCACTAAGTAAGTCTGGAATTAAAAGATCAGCGTTTAATTCTACGTCAAAATTGTATTCCTTTCCATATCATAATTATCATAATTCATTAATCTATTATTCCTCAAGAGGAGGTCTTGTGGCTAACAAACTTTATGTCGGCAACATCCCGTTTCGCACAACCGAAGAAGAATTGAGAGATATGTTTTCTCCCTTTGGTGAAGTCCATTCTGTTAGTATCATAACGGATAATCAGACCGGACGGTCACGGGGGTTCGGTTTTGTCGAGGTGGAGAATGCCGATGCAGCCATAAAAGAACTGGACGGCAAAGATTTCGGCGGCAGAAACCTTCGAATCAACGAAGCCCGTGAACGGAGGCACGACGGCGGCGGTCACAGAGGCGGCGATTCCGGCAGGTTTAGCAAACGTTCATGGTAGTGTTGTTTACCTTTGTTGCTACCGGCGTTTTCCCGGTTGCATCCATCGTGACGTTTATCGTATCCTGAGTTATTTCAAAGGAGTACCAGCAGCCCCGAATCAGTAATTTAAAAGATAGTTTTTTCCAGTGTGACGGCAATGATGGATTGACGTCTATTATGCCTTCCTCAAAGGAAACACCGGCAAAAACGCGGGTAACGATCGTAATGGTTCCTCCCATGACCGCGCAATGAATACCCTCGATGGTTGTTCCACCCTGTGTGTCGTGAATATCGCTTTCCAGTGATTCGAGAAACCATTTCCAGGTTTCCTCGCTCGTATCTCTGTATTTCGAGACAGCCGAATGGGCGACTTTACTGAGGGTTGAACCATGGGAGGTCCGGACTACATGGAAATCGTAGTTTCGGGCCAGAAATTCTTTTTCATTACCAACAGAATAACCCAGCTGTTTGAGCAGCCTGCAGACTTCATCCAGAGGCAGCACAAAAAAGGTCATGAGCGCATCTGCCTGTTTAGCTACTTTGTAATGATCGGGCGAATCGCCTTCAGATTTCAAAATCCGGTCCATGCGGTGAATATTTCCGTATTTGTTCCGGTAATGATCCCAGTCGATATCGGCAAGGTCCATATATCCTTCAAACTGAGAAATGATGCCGTCATCGGTAATCGGGACATACATACGATGAGTAATGTCGTGCCACTTTTTAGTTTCTTCCTTTGAAAAATTGATTTTTTCCGCAAGATCGCTCTTAATTTCCTCGGGAAGCTTTTTTGCCAGTTCGAGGGCCCGTTCGAGCACCCAGACTGTCATAATATTCGTATAGGCATTATCGTTGATACCACCTTTTTCCAGGGACGCATTGGGATATTTCTCATGAAACTCATCGGGGCCCATAACACCGTAGATATGGTACCGTTTCGAACGGGCATCCCAGGTCGAGATACTGGCCCAGAATCGGGCGATTTCAAGAAGCATTTCTGCTCCATAGGAATGAAGAAATTCTTCATCCATGGTATGATAATAATACATCCATACATTATAAAAAATTGCGATCGAGATATGTCGTTGACGGCAGCTCAGGTCGGGGTCCCACTTACCTGATACGGGATTATAGTGGATAACCTGTGTCTCTTCGGTCCCGTCATTGGAAGACTGCCAGGGAAACATAGCGCCTTCATAACCGTTTTGCCGGGCATAGGTCCGGGCGGCATCCAGGCGGCGGTATCGGTACATAATTGCAGATTTAGCAATTTCCGGAAACCGCTGGTAGAAAAAGGGGAGTGCATAAATACTATCCCAGAAGATATGGCCTCTGTAGGCTTCACCGCTCAGTCCACGGGCCGGAAGGCCGGCATCGATATGAGCATTGTGAGGAGAGAGGGTGCAGAGAAGATGATATATGTGAAGCCGGGTTACTTTTTGTGACAAACGGTCGCCTTCAATTTGCATGTCTGCTTTTTCCCACAAAGATTTCCAGGCGTTTTTATGAGATCTGAGCATGGCCTCAAAGGACCGGTTTCGTTCAATCTCTACCAGGCCGGTGGAAAATTCATTGGCGATATTTTCATCCCGCGATGTGGTTATGGCCACAATCTTGTCAAGGGTATACTGCTTCCCTCGGGTGGCATCAAAGGTCATCAGTTCGGCAATGAACCCGTCTTCGCTGGCGATTTTCCGTTTTTCCGCAAGGGGCTTTCCGTTTGTCGAGAGTATGTTTTTTGCAAAGACCGCTATCCGGATATGAGACTCGTTGGTTTTGACATGAAGATAAATTCCCTTATCGAATTCGGCCCGGGAGACAAGTGACAAATGTTTGGAGTTAAGATTACGATATCGGGCAACACCATCATTGAATACAGTTCCGTCCAGCGATGATTTCAGGGCAAGGGGAGCGGAGTAATTTTCAGGCGTTACCGTGAACCGGAGACAGGCCATATGTTTGTTACTCATGCTTGCGAAACGCTGCGATTCGATGGTGGTAACCTGTCCTTTGGTGTTTTCGAAAGTGATTCGCCGTTCCAAAACGCCGTGACGAAGGTTCAGATTTTGTTCGTAATCGAGAATTTTCATTTTAAGAGGACTGGTAAACTTGCCGTTGCCGATTTTTATCTCGACCGGAAGCCAGTTGGGACAATTAACAAAGTCATCGTTGAAGATTTCTTTTCCATGCACGATCGAAGGTACTTTGTTGAATACTCCTGCAATATAGGTGCCGGGATAATGGTTTTCCGACGTCCGCTCGCTTTCAAAGCAGCCGCGGGTACCGAAATATCCGTTGCCGACCGTGGTGAGTGTTTCTCTGAGTTTTTCTTCTTGAGGATTGAATTCGGTATAGGTAAGGTCCCATTCTTTGGTGCGTTTCTTCCGGCTTTTACGATTCATGGGCAACAACTCCTTTATTTTGTGTTCTTTTTTGACAATTCATAAAGTATGGTAACGAGCATATCGGGTTGTGATACGAAATGATGATTTTTGCATGCGCGGGCAACTTTTTCCTTGAGTGCATCATCATCGGTCACGAAAATTGTCCAGGTTTTATCTGTCTTTTCGGCACATACCCGGGCCATGGGCACATCACCGTTTGTATCACCGCAAACGAGATTCGGTCCCTCGTAAAGTGCAAGGTCAAGCTCACTGTCGAGAAACAGAACGCCGTCTCCTTTGTCGAATTCTTTGAGAATATGACCATGGGCGGCATCATCGAGAGTAAGGGTGATTTCGATATCCAGACCGGTATCTTCGATACGAAATGTATTTTTATCAGGATCGTGCTCTGCCACAATACCTCTTACTTTATCGAGGAACTCCGATGATTCTTCTTCGGAAATCGAATGCGTAATATCCTGACGGGCAATCGTGAGCTGACCGAATTTATGCTGGAATCCAGACCCGATCAAGGAGAATTTTTCGTACACAGGAGTGGAAACGAATGAGCGAAGCTCCTGGGTGAGGTCATTCAGCTTTTTCTGCTGTTCGGCCGGTATGGCAAATGCTTTCCGCTCCTGGCTCAGACTCCAGTACTCTCTTCCTTTGGAACCCGCATAAACAATCGTATCCAGCGGGGTAGTGGCAATGTCGATAATGCCACCGTGATTGAGTGGCGCCGAGGTCAAGACTACCGACTTCCGGACCACTTTCCGGGCAAATCGGATAAGAAACACGGCATTGTAAATCGATTGTATGGATGAAAGATACCGGCCGCAATAATTGTTGACCGTCCCGTCACGGTCGGAAACAAAACTCCGTAAATCAACAGGAGATAATATTTCTACACCCTTGCGTACCTGTTCTTCAAAGGAATCGTGGAGCGTGGTGAAATAGTCATATAATGCCTGTTCGCCGTTGATAAGATAACGGATATCCTTGCGAAGCTCACCTGCTTCATAGGCAAGATCGATCGCAATATTCCGGTTCTCATCCAGTGCAACAACGGCATGGTTCTGATCATCGACAGGAATCTCCTCCAGCAGATGAAGCGCATTTTGCAGGGACGTGATATCCTGCGGGTTGGGAGCAGTATCTTCGAGAATGGCGGATACACACCGTTTCCGGATCTCGCAGGTTTGTTGCATGAGATCATAAAAACTTTTGAGTGTCCGAATCTCTGGTTTTGAGGTAATATTTTGTACTGTCATCGACCTCCCCGTTTCTGTTTTGCAGTTTAATTATCGATTACCGGCCCTGTCCGAAAAAAAACAGATTCCCCTTGTAAAGAAGGGACGATTAATTGTAAAATATATTTTTCCATAGAAACGTTTTTGCAGGAGACACATAATGAGCTTTGAAATATATGGTATGGCATTACATACCAAATTGCAATGGTTTTTTCTCTGCAATATATGTATTGTAATAATTATGAGTATTTTGTTAGTTGTGACTCTTCGTATGAGAATGTTCAGAGAAAAAATAATGCCCATTGTCTGCATCCTTTTCTGCTTTCTTTTGTTATGCACACCGCCTCCTTCCGGGGAGCAGCTCTCCCAGATTGCACAGCAGTCTGAAAAGGAGAAGGAGGGCGATTCGATTGTGCATACCTCACCGGCCGTTCAAAAACAACCGGTTTACTATGAAGTTGATAAGTGGGAGGGGAAGCGCTTTGTTCTTCTTAAAAAGACGGCCATGTTTCAGAGATTCGGATATCTGTTGTATTTAACCCCTGCCCTTGCTGACGCGACCGGCCCTGTCAATGATGTGATGGAGCTTTCGAGCCGACGAATAAAATATCATCTCTTTGCAGGAGCCTATGTGACCGTTTCTTCGGTAAAACCTGATACTCACGGTGAGTATCGAATCACGTGTATTTCCGATATACAATCGTTGCCTTTGTATGGAAAAACATCCGGAGGAGTAATTGAGGGACTTGCACTGGCTGATGATCTCGAAGGGGCAAGCGACCGGTGGATGAATACAACGGTTTATTCCCGGAGAAGGGCTGTGGAAATGTTTGATTCGACTGCATCACGGTTTCAAAGCAGAAAGGTATCGGTTCTGGATCCTTTGAATGTATTTGATGTTACCTGGGGGAGAACCCCTCTTCCGACAAAGCCGATCTGGATACACGTGGAGTGTCCCGACAGCAGCCGGGCGATAATTCCGGTTCATTACAGCTGGACAAATGTCGTGAAAGAAAAACGGGGAAAGGGATTGCCGTGGAAGGAAGAGATATTCGAGCACAACCCGCAGGAACTCTATACATGGGACCCGTTGTTCTGGGATGCAATCGATAATCACAAGCTCCTTATCGGAATGAACACCAAGCAGGTCGAATTATCCTGGGGTATCCCTGAGAAAAAGGGAAAAGACTGGAAAAGTGACACACTTCAGGTAGATGTTTGGCTCTACAGCGGTAACCGGCTGGTCTTTCATAACGATTCTCTGGTGCTCAGTGAGGTCAGATAGCACTGTTTACCCCCGCCTTTTTCGTGATCGGCTTGCTCCGGCCGTTAAAAAACCGTATATTAAGGGAAGAATTGGGGGGTAATACTCCATCTCTTAAACTTAACGCTCTTACAAGGAGTTGTGCTATGGTGGATAAAGAATTACTCGACATTTTGTGCTGTCCCGAGACAAAGGAAGATGTTCATCTTGTTGAGGGTGATGTAATCGACAAAATTAATAAGAAAATTGATGAAGGGACAGTGAAAAATCGCGGGGGAGAACCGGTGAAAGAAAAAATCGATGCCGGACTGCTGCGGGAAGACAAGAAATATCTATACCCGATACGGGAAGATATTCCGATTATGCTTATCGATGAAGCTATTCCTTTCGATGAGTTTGTCTAGAATTGCTCAAGCTCGGTTTATAAAGGACTTTTTCCCTTTTTCTTTGTCGATTTAGTTTTCATCTGCAGAATGATGAATAGTAAAAGCAGGGCTCCAATAATGATGATCTGCGTCTTTATCTGCGGAGTGAGAATTTTATCTGCATCGAGTAATGATCCTTTAAAGATCACCGGAGAAATCGAATCGCCGCATCCGTTGGCGCCCATAACTTTCAGGGTATAACTGTTTGCATTGTTCACAAGCACAGAATCCCAGGGGATGATCCATTCGACAACCGGCAACTCCTTTGAGGTGTCCGGCGGGATATAGGCAGCGTAATGTTCGTTCTGTTGTTCTGAAAGCAAGACTGTATAGCTGGCCTTAGTGCCTACAAAGGTGAATCTCCAGTTTTCCGGGCAGGTATCCTTATGTGCTTTTCTGAAATAGCCGGTAACTCCCTCCGGTGTATGAAGCGCATCCCAGTAAAACAACTTTTTTTTGCCAAGCTCTTTGGCGCTGTCTTCATCCCATTCCAGAAGGAAACCATCGAGCTGAATTCTTCTGCCGCTTCTGCTGATTGAATAGCTTACCGTGGATGGTGGAGCAGAGGTTTGTGATGTATCGGCAAGACGGGCGGAAAAGACCTGGGTACTTTCTGTTTTTGAATTCTCATGTGCAGTATCCGTACCATGTGCGGATGGAGCGGCTAAAAATGCTGCGATTACTACATATTTCAGATGCAGTGCATAGATGCATCTTTTGAGGCTGGTATTGTTTGATATATCGATCATAGGTCTTAATATACGACAATTCACTTCGCGCAACGAAATCCGATACTCACTTCAGCGTGAGTTGGTGAAAACCAATGCCGGTTTTTGATCCGCAACTGGTTGGGACTGCTATACCATCCGCCGCCTCTGATCACCCGGTACCGTCCTACGCCGGGGCTTCGTGGATCTTTATCGACACTCCAGGCATAGTAATCCTTTTGATACCGGTCATTTGTCCATTCCCACACGTTTCCGGTCATGTCATGAATGTTCCATTTATTGGGTTGAAAGGAGCCGTTTTTTTGAGGCCGTCGCAGGGAAGGCGAGGCACATCGGGATTGTGACGGCGCACTGTTACCCCACGAATACTTATTGCCGGAGCGGGCGAGGGCTGCGTACTCCCACTGCGCTTCTGAGGGGAGTTCCTTACCATGTGCTCTGCAGTATTGACGGGCCTGTTGCCAGGTAACACAGACAACCGGGTAGTCCGGATTGCGGTACTTTGCCGGCACCCGGACACGTTTGAATCCCGAGCCGGTCCAGATCAAACAGTTGCCGTCATCATAATGAGCCGGCGTACATGCACCACGCTTAACACAAGAATCGTATTGCGCATGGGTAACTTCGAACCTGTCGATTTTGAAGGGTGATAACGCTACCTGGTGACGGGGAGATTCATCGGCTTCCCCCTTATCCGATCCCATAGTGAAGGATCCCCCCGGTACCGATACCATCTGAGAGAGAACCGGGACACAAAGAAAAATGAAAATTATACCGCTACGAATCATTGAAACTGTATTTACCAATCCACCATTCCGTCACTGAAGCATTGCGCTGAGTAAGCCGAAGCGCACCGGCCACACAGGTAAAATTTTATCTACTGCAGCATGAAAAATGTTTACTGCTGACTTCTGGTTTCTTTACTTCCGACTTTTTCTCTCTATCGCCCCGCCAGTTCGGCGATAAAAATGCCCACCCCAAATAAAGCAAAGGCACTGAGCACAATTATGCGGGCGATTTTTGATTTCTCACTTTCTCCAGATGGTTTTTTTTCTTCGGGTGCTGCCGCTGTTTTCTTTTCCAGGGCTTTTAAGCTAAAATCGAGTGTGTCGACTTCACCGCTCGACAGGGAGATCTTCTTTGTCTGTTGAGCAAACCCTGTTTTCCGGATTTTAACAACATACTCACCGGGTTTCAGCTTCCCTTTTGTTAGGGGGGTTATGCCGATCGCCTTATTGTTGATTGTCACCGCTGCTTCCGAAGGCTCACTTAACACAACGAGCGTGGCAGGTTTAAGAAGAGTAAACGGCAATTCCTGAACGCTGTTCGCCGCCACTGTTACGGTGGCTTTTTTCAGATAATGCCCCGCTTTTCTGATCTCGAGCGTATGTTTTCCCGGTGCTAAATTTTCGACCGTTATCGGCGTTTTTCCTACACTTTCACCGTCAACCAGAAGAAGAGCATCATCCGGATCGGTGGTTATTTTCAGGGCTCCCTTAGCCGTTTCCTGCTTTGCTTCGGTTGTTTCAATCGAGTCCTTCTGCTGAGTACTTCCGGTTTTCACCTGTGCCGTATCATCGGCGGCGCTTTTCTCCGAATTTTCCTCAGACGGTGTTTCCATAGCGTTTGTATCCTGCCCCTTTTGTGCGGTTTCCGCCTCAGATTCAGTTTCCTTTGCCGCTTCGGTTTCCTTTGGTGTCCCGGTTTTTTCTTCGGTACTTTCTCCTACTTCTTCTTTTGGAGGCTCGGATTGAGTTTGTTCCCCTTCCTTTTGATCATCTGATTCCAGATCTGCCTTTTCGGTGATTTTGTCGGCAGTTTTTTCCTGTTGTGCGACACCCTTCTCATCATCGGACACAGCTTTTTCAACGGCCTTCACAGGTTTTGGGGCGCTCTCTGTTTCGGTGGCTTCCTGCGCATAAGCGGTAAGGGAAATGAGCAAGAGCAGAAATAGTGATACCAGACGATTCATAGTACAATCCTCTCATTCTGGGATATGTGATAATTGATAGGAAAATATAACTCATTTAATCGATCGGATAAAAGGATAATTATTGTGTCTTATTGAAAAAGAATTTTTGCGTCCGGGCGCTAACTTGATGAAGAAGGGTATGTATAGTATTTTTGGTTTCCCTTTATGCTGGGATAAATTTTTATATTCAGCCATATAAAATGCCTTTTCCGAAGGTTTTTGCGGCTGCCGAAAGAATACGTTGGGAAAAGAAAAGTTATTACTTTTTAATGTTACTTTAAGTCTCACAGGGATTGTTTGTGGCGGAAAAAGAGAAGACATTAATCTCTACGGGACCGAAAGAAAGGAACTCATTTATGTCATCACCAGACGATCGAAAATATGCAAAATCCCACGAATGGGTGAAAATCGATGGAGATACTGCTGTTATTGGGATCACCGATCATGCTCAGGATTCTTTGGGAGATATTACCTTTGTTGAAATGCCCCAATCCGGTACACAGCTGTCGAAGGGCAAAGAATTCGGTGTCATTGAGTCGGTAAAAGCCGCAAGTGACCTTTATGCCCCGGTGTCCGGTGAAGTTGCCGAGGTCAATGATGCTTTAGGCAATCAACCCGAATTGGTCAACACCAGCCCCTACGACCAGGGCTGGATAGTGAAATTGAAAAATGTCGATACCGCCGGGCTCGATGACTTGATGGATTCATCTGCCTATGATTCATTTCTCGAATCTGAAGGCTGATCAAACAAGCGCCGGGATATTTCCAGTCTGGTCTTTTTGGGTAAGTTCGGGGCTGGTTAGTTGAGAAATAGTTCGACATCATGTATTATTAATTTCACTCATATTTCACTATACCCAATTTTTATTCGATATATAAATTATAATACTATACTACTAACAGCTTAATATGTGAGGTAATTCTTTTTTGAAAATAGCAGTGTCAGGCAAAGGGGGAGTAGGGAAGACTACACTGTCCGCTTTGCTTGCTAAATCTTTTGCCGATGATAATCTGAAAGTTATCGCTATCGATGCCGATCCTGATGCCAATCTGGCTGAAGCATTGGGTTTTCCTCCGGAGCTTGAAATAACGCCCCTTGTAGAGATGAGAGATCTGATAAAAGAGCGGGTTGGTGCGGAACCCGATCAGGCTACGGTCTATTTTACCATGAATCCCCGTGTTGATGATATCCCCGATAAATTTTCGATTTCCATAGATAATATCAAGCTTCTGGTGATGGGGACAGTCCGCAGGGGCGGCAGCGGATGCGCGTGTCCGCAGAATGTCATGGTTAAACAGCTTTTAGGCCATGTACTTTTTCAGCGGGATGAAATCGTTATTATGGATATGGAAGCGGGTATTGAGCATTTAGGACGGGGCACTTCTCAGTTTGTGGATCTTTTGTGTGCAGTTGTGGAGCCGACATCTGCAAGTCTGAAAACCTGGATCCGCATACGGAAACTTGCTGAGGATTTAAATATCAAAAAAACAGCGATAATTGCAAACAAGGTCAGCAATGAGCAGGACCGACAGCGGATACAAAGCGTTACAGGGGAGACTCCATGGTGTGAGATCCCTTTTTCAGATTCGTTGAGCGATTACAATAAAGAGGAGATTCCTCCTGAAATTCGTGAGCAAATATCTACTTTAAAGAAGAAAATACAGAGGGAGCTTATGCATGGCAACTGAGTTAAAACACGCCGATAAAGCATCGCAGAAACTGATAATTAAGGCTGAGAACGACAAGGTGACAACAGTCTGGGACCGGTATGAATCCATGCAGCCGCAATGTAAATTTGGTAAGGAGGGCGTTTGTTGCCGGATCTGCAGTATGGGGCCCTGTCGGATCAGCAAGAAGAATCCGGTTGGCGTCTGCGGCGCGAATGTCGATACCATAGCGGCGCGAAATCTTATCCGCATGATTGCCGGCGGTGCGGCCGCCCATTCTGATCATGGAAGAAATACTGCGCATACACTGCTCATGGTTGCTGAAGATCAGGGGAAAGATTACACGATCAAGGATGAAAACAAGCTCAAGGCGCTGGCCGGGATATACGGAATCGAGACCGATTCAAAGGATATCAAAGCTATCGCAAAAGAAGTAGCTCTACAAGCGCTTAACGATTTCGGGAAACAGGTAGGTGAAGTAACAATTGCTTCGATTGCTCCCGAGGCACGGAAAAAGGTCTGGAAAGAACAGAATATCACCCCGCGGTCAATCGACCGGGAAATTGTCGAGGTGATGCACCGGACAACCATGGGAGTGGATGCCGAGTATAAAAATGTGATCAAGCACGGAATGAGAACGGCTCTTGCCGACGGCTGGGGAGGTTCCATGATCGCATCTGAAATTTCAGATGCCCTTTTCGGATCGCCCAACCCTCTCCGTTCCGCGGCCAATCTGGGAGTGCTCAAGCCCTCCCATGTCAATCTGCTGGTCCACGGCCATGAACCCACCCTCTCCGATATCATCGCAATCGTCTCACAGAAAAAAGAGCTTGTCGAAAAAGCAAAGGCAAAAGGTGCCGAAGGCATTACGGTTGCAGGTATATGCTGTACGGCAAATGAAATACTTATGCGGCATGGTATTCCTGTTGCCGGAAGTTTTCTTCAGCAGGAACTCGCTGTTGTCACCGGCGCGGTTGACCTTATGGTTGTTGATGTTCAATGCCTGATGCCCGGATTGTCGGAGGTGACCGGTTGTTACCACACCAAGCTTATCACAACCTCGCCAAAAGCAAAAATGCCTGGTGTTGAGCATCTCGAGTTTCATGAAGACAAGGCTGTTGAAACGGCAATGAAGATTTTGGATGCGGCTATTGAGAATTACCCGAATCGGAAGTCGGAGAAAATTGCTGTTCCTGATGAAAATGAGAAAATTGTTGCGGGATTTACTGCTGAATCGGTCTATCGATTTCTGGGTGGCACCTACCGTTCGACCTATCGGCCGCTCAACGATGCCATTATCAGCGGCAGGCTTCGGGGCGCTGCCGGCGTTATCGGCTGCTCCAATCCCAATGTCGATTTTGAAGAAGCCCATATCGCCATGGTAAAGGAACTCATAAAGAATGATACCCTGGTAGTCACGACCGGCTGTAATGCAATCAGCTGTGCCAAACACGGCCTGCTCCGTCCGGAAACCGCTTTTTCCATGGCCGGCAAGGGGCTTCAGGAAGTATGCCGGGCTGTCGGCATTCCGCCTGTGCTCCATGTGGGTTCCTGTGTCGATAACAGCAGAATCCTCCGGGTGATCACCAATATTTTGGCTGAAGGCGGGTTGGGAGAAGACTTGAGTGATCTTCCCGTCGCAGGAGCCGCACCCGAATGGATGTCGGAAAAAGCCGTTGCGATCGGATCTTATTTTGTAGCATCGGGTGTGTTCACGGTAATCGGCCATCCCCTGCCGGTCATGGGGAGCGAAAATCTTGCCGAATACCTGACAAATGGCATTGAAATGGATGTGGGCGGAAAATGGCACTTTGAACTCGATCCGGTAAAAGCCGCTCATGCCATGCTGGCACATATCGATACAAAACGAAAAGCCCTGAAATTGAAGCCTATGATTTATGAACAGGCGTTTGGGGAGAGTTGAAGGTTGAAAATCGAATGAAGGTTGAAAGTTGAAAGTTAAGAGAGAAGATAGTGGAGTGACACTCCGCTCTTCCACCTGTCCCGATGTGTAATCGGGATTACTCCAGCTTCCATCATCATATTGAATCTATAGAGGGAACCACATGTCTAAAATCATTGCAACAGCAGCTATACGAGGAGCACACAAGCTTGTAGAACAGGCGGAAGAATCACTGGCACGGGCGATTGAACTCAAGGGAAAAGATTGTCCGGTCGCCTATCCCAATACAGCCTATTACCTTCCGATCATGCTGCTCTTTCTGGGACAGCAGGTAGAGAAACTCGGTGATCTGGAATTGTCACTGCAGGAAGCGCGTAAATTACTGGGGAATATACCCGATGATGAAGTCTGGCTTCCGTATCTCGGTGAAACACTCAATTCGGGGGTTGCAACCCTTCTGGCCGAAGAGACTATCGAGGTGCTCAAATATGTTATCCGTCCTCAGCCGGTCGATGATATCTGGCTCGGGTATACCGACGACAGTATTCTCCGGCTGCAGGGGATCAAGCTTGTTGACGGCCGCATGCCGGGATTTGCCGCGCTGGTCGGGCATACACCCACCAATCAGGAAGCGGTCGATCTGGTACGGGGACTCCAGGAACGGAACATTCTTGTTTTTATGGCCGGTAACAGCAGTGGAAAATCGATCGCCGAGCAGCTGGCCGAAGAAAAAATCGAAATGAACTGGGACACCTTTTTAGTCCCTTTCGGTAAAGATGTTACCTCGGCGGTCCATGCGCTCAATTTTGCCGCGCGTTCGGCCATGACATTCGGCGGTATCGAGCCCGGCGATCTCAACGCGGCACGGGAAATTCTCATGTATAATAAAAACAGGGTCCATGCCTTTGTTATGGCTCTTGGTAAAGATAAGGAAGTCGATGAAGAACAGGTAATTACCGATGAAAAATATGCCACCGCTGCAGGTGCGATAAATTTCGGCTTCCCGGTCATATCCGACATGTCGATACCAGAGATTCGTCCTACCGGTATCTGCACCTACGAACATGTTATCGCCGATGTCAAACTCGATGAGATTATCAGCCGGGCAATCGAACTCCGGGGTATGACGATTAAAATCGACAAGGTGCCGATTCCCGTTCCCTACGGTGCGGGATTTGAAGGTGAACGGGTTCGAAAAGAGGATATGTTTGTCCAGTTCGGCGGAAAATATGCAGATGCATTCGAACTTGTCAGGATGCGGGGTATGGACGAAGTCGAAAACGGGAAAATTGAAGTTGTGGGCCCTGATGTCGATTCGATGAAGGAAGGTGAAGCTTATCCGCTCGGTATCCTGGTTGAAGTCGCCGGGAGAGAATTTCAGCCGGATTTCGAATCGGTTCTCGAACGGCGTATTCATGAGTTTATCTCCTGCGCCAACGGCATTTTCCATATGGGGCAACGCCATTTCATCTGGGTTCGTATCAGTAAAGATGCTCATGCAAAGGGTTTTAAAGTACGGGATTTCGGAGAAATACTGGCCGCCAAGATGCAGGCCGAATTCTCGGCAATTCTCGACCGGGTACAGGTCACCCTGATAACCGATGCCGAAAAAGCATCGAAACTGCTGAGTACAGCCAGAGATATCTACAACGAACGTGACGACAAGATCGGTACCATGACCGATGAGGATGTGGATACTTTTTACTCCTGCATGTTGTGTCAGTCTTATGCACCCAATCATGTATGTATTGTCACTCCTCAGCGGTTGGGGCTCTGCGGCGCCTATACCTGGCTCGACTGTAAAGCATCTCATCAGATCGATCCCCACGGTCCCAACCAGCCGGTGATTAAAGGGGTGTGTGTCGATTCTGTTAAGGGGCAATGGGAAAATATCAACGATTATGTGGAACTCAAATCCAATGGAAATCTCTCTGTTTTCAACGCCTATTCGATCATGGAAGATCCGATGACGGCCTGTGGCTGTTTTGAATGTATCGCGGCAATTGTCCCTGAAGTGAGCGGCATAATGATCGTGGACAGAGATTTTCAGGGAATGACCCCGGTGGGTATGGGGTTTTCAACCCTCGCCGGTCAGATCGGCGGCGGCCATCAGACACCCGGTTTTATCGGTATCGGTAAACTCTATATCAGCAGTCCGAAATTCATCTCCGCCGATGGCGGTCACAAGCGGATTGTATGGATGCCCCAGCATCTGAAAGAAGAAATTGAAGACCGGCTTCGTCCTATGCTCGAACAACAGAATATCACCGACCTTTTCGATAAAATAGCAACCGAAAAAGATGCCGAAGACCCCGAAAAACTGATGGAATATCTACAGGAAGTACAGCATCCGGTTTTTGAAATGGAACCGTTGTTTTAGCAAGGGTCAGGGACCAGTTGTGAAGAACGTATGACGAACTATGACATCTCAGGAAGACAACGCTACAAACTGAGTGCCATGGTTCATATTCAAAGACGAACGACGAGAGCAGTAGAAATTAATTTAATAAATACAGTACATTTATCAGGATGGGTTAGAGTAATAAGCCGTTAAGGAAGGGAATAGTACTTTACCCCTAACGATAACCCAAACCGGCATCCTGACTCTACCCCCAACCCATACCCAATATCAGGAGGAACAATGGCTTTAACAGCAATGCAAATTTATAAAAGTCTTCCGAAAACAAATTGTAAAGAGTGCGGTTTTCCTACCTGTATGGCCTTTGCGATGCAGGTGGCTGCAAAGAAGAAGGCGCTGGCCGACTGTCCGCATGCATCCGATGACGCCCGTTCGTCATTAGCGGATGCATCAACACCACCCATGCGGCTGGTGAAAATCGGTCCCGCAGGAAAACAATTTACAACCGGACAGGAAACCGTGATGTTTCGTCATGAAGAGAAATTTCATCATCCAACAGCTATTGCCGTAAGAATCGGGTCATCGTTATCTCTTGACGATGCTCTTTTGAAAGTTGAAAAAATCAACGCCTCCGTATTCGAACGGGTGGGGCAGAAACTGAACGTCGAACTCTGTGCGGTAGAACTTGACGGGTGCGATGATTCTTCGGGGCGGGCAAAGAGTATCGCCGATAAATGCTCGGTTCCTCTGATCCTTGTTTCCAAAGATGCTGCAACGATGAAAGCTGCTGCGGAGAGTATTAAGGATAACAAACCGCTCCTGTTCGGTGCAGATAATTCGACTGCCGAATCCTTTGCAGAAATAGCGGCACAACTTAAATGTCCCATGACCGTGAGCGGCGACTCCATCGAGACAGTTGCCGATGCCGCCGAAAAGGCGAAAAACAAAGGAGTGCAGGATATTGTACTTGCCTTTGACGGCAGGGAGGGGCAAAAGGCATTGCAGAATTTGACGATCGCCCGGCGCGCTGCACTGAAGAAAAATTTCAAGGCCCTTGGATATCCGACGTGTGTGGATGTGCACGAAGAGAATACCGGTATGGAATGCTCAGCAACATCAGCCTTTGCAGCAAAATACGCAGGGATTGTGATTATCGATAATGTAGAACCATCGGAACTCATTTCGATTATGACCGTAGTGCAGGATATCTATACCGATCCCCAGAAACCGAACATGGTCGAAGCCGGGGTGTATGAAATCGGTTCGCCGGATGAGAATTCACCGGTGCTGTTCACAACTAATTTTTCCCTTACCTATTTCAGTGTCGCCGGCGAAGTCGAGCGGAGCAAGATCCCTGCCTATATCAGTGTTGTCGATACTGAGGGCCTTGGTGTACTCAATGCCTATGCAGGGGACAAAATCTCGGTAGAAAAAATTATCAAGGCATTTAACGAGCAGAAACTTGCAGATAAAGTAAAACACCGCAAGCTCATTATTCCCGGTCTACTCCCTATCTACAAGGCCGAGATCGAAGAGACCTCGGAGTGGAAAGAGGTTCTGATCGGCCCTGAAAATGCGAGCAAGATTCCGTCGTTTCTCAATGAAGCCTGGAAATAGAGAAGTATAATCAGTATCCTTATGACAAGCTATGCCGTAACATTTATTCCATCAAAAACAACTGTACGGGTTGACGAAGGCGCGACACTTCTCGAGGCCGCCGTTGAAGCCGGAATAATGTTGAATGCCGTCTGCGGCGGAAACGGGACATGTGGTAAGTGTAAAGTAACCATTCTTCCCCACAAAGATGCAACTGCGGGAAGGGTGGTCCTTGCCTGTATAACGAAGGTGTTCGGAGACTGTATCGTTGATGTCGGCAAGTCGGTTATCGATGATGACGGCCATGCGGGAAGTGAACAGGCACGGCCCGGTAGAGAAGATGGATTCGAACATTTTACCCCCCGGGAATGCAATCCCCTGGTGACTGTGCACAATCTTGCTCTGGAAGAACCCTCGCTGGATAATAACGACGATGACTGGTCACGATTTGCTCAAGCGCTGCAGTCGGTTGTCGCCCCAGGAAAGTTCCAGGCCGGGCTGGAGATAATCCAGGTACTTCCACCGCTTATCAGGGGCGGTGAAAACAGGATTTCGGCTGTTGCCGCATATAACCTGGACCATTGGGATATTCTTTCGGTTGATGCAGAGAAAACGCTGAAAAGCTGTTATGCTGTGGCAGTTGATATCGGAACCACTACCGTGGTCGCCAACCTGATTGATCTGATCACCGGGGAAGTCATTGATGGCGCTGCGGTATTTAATTCTCAGGATATTCATGGTCAGGAAGTAACCGCTCGTTTGATCTCCGCAGAGAGAAAGGGAATCGGTACCCTTCAGGATAACATTGCCGGGGATATCAACAAATTGATCGGGGGCCTGGCCGATGCCAATGCCGTGGCCGTCGATAATATCTATGCTGTTGTGATTGCCGGCAATACTGCAATGGAGCATTTCCTGCTGGCCCTTCCGGTGGAGAATATCCGACGGGAACCTTATATTGCCGCATGTTTGAAGCCGCCAGCCGTTGCCGCCCATTCGGTGGGCGTCGGGATAAATCACCATGGATATCTCTATTGTCTTCCCGGAATCAGTTCCTGGGTCGGAAGCGATCTTACCGCCGGGATATTTGCTACCGGAATGCATACCAGTGATGAAATATCACTGCTGGTCGATATCGGAACCAATGGCGAAGTGATTATTGGAAGCAAAGACTGGTTAATCGCCTGTTCGGCGTCGGCTGGACCTGCGCTTGAAGGAGCCAGTGTCGAATGCGGTATGCGCGCTACGGCAGGAGCAGTCGAGCGGGTTTTTGCGGAAAACGATTCGATCACCTATAGCTGTATTGGTGACTGCAAACCTGCCGGTATATGCGGTTCGGGAATCATCGATTTAATTGCCGTGCTTTTAAAAGAAGGGGTGATCAACCGTTCGGGAAAAATCGTTGGTGAAGATACCGAACGAATTCGCAGTAAAGAGGGCATACAACGGTATGTGCTTGTTCCTCCCGGGGAATCATCGCGCGAGGAAGGCGTCTTTATCACCGAAGTTGATATTGAGAATATCATTACCGCAAAAGCGGCGATCTACGCTGCTATACATATTATAACCTCGCGGCTGGATCTGTCGTGCAGTGATATCGACCGGTTTTATATCGCCGGCTCTTTCGGGCGGTATCTCGATATCGGCAATGCGGTTGCAATCGGATTGTTACCACCGGTTGCCCTGGAAAAAGTTCGTTTTGCAGGCAATACCTCGCTGAAAGGCGCATCCATGGCGGCCCTGTCGATTGAAGCCTGGGAAGCAATAAGGGCTATTGCCGAAAAGACAACCTATTATGACCTTATGGGTGCGGATGACTACGTGGAAGAATTTCAGAAAGCCATGTTTCTTCCCCACACCGATATTGAAGTATTTGCATATGATAAATAAAAAGGAATGGATATAATGCCGAAAACAATTGCAGTCGCCGGAAAAGGCGGCACAGGAAAAAGTACTATTGCAGCCCTGGTTATCCAGTATTTACTGGAAAAGGAGTTGACCCCCATACTGGCGATTGACGCCGATCCTGACGCCAATCTTGGCACATTACTCGGGATGCATTCGGCGGGAACTGTCGGTGACCTTCGGGAAGAAGTTCGCCGGGAGATGAAAAATATTCCTGCGGGAGTGTCCAAGTCCGAGTATATGCAGGCAGGGCTTCACGAAATAATTGAAGAATCCCGCGGGTTCGATCTCTTGTCCATGGGGCGCGGCGAGGGGCCCGGATGTTACTGCTCGCTCAACAATCTTATTCGTAAGTTTTCTCATGACCTGGCGCCGTCATACAACTGGGTTGTTTTTGACAATGAGGCCGGTCTGGAGCATATCAGCAGAAGGACAACGTCCAATATCGACGCCCTCATACTGGTGGTTAATTATAATCCCATTTCCCTGGAGACGGCGTCCCGGATCAATATATTGAGCGAAACCCTGCAGAACCAGATTCGCAGCAAATATGTTGTTACAAATATGGTAAAAGAGGATCGTTTGCCGGATATGGAAGCAAAGCTTTCGGATATGAATTTAAAACCCGATTTGCATATCCCTTACGATTCTGTGGTTGAAGAGGCTATTTTTAACGGCAAATCATTGCTTGAACTGCAGAATGCCACAGCCAAGAAGTCGATTTTTTCACTCATGGATAAAGTCAGGAGTCACAATGGAAATAGTTGATGTTAAAGAAAAATGGAGCAGCAGGATTAATGAAGTCACTATTGGTGCAACCGCAGATCAGGGAGGTACCCGGAAGTCGACAATAACCGTTGGCGGACAGACAACCCTTCCATTCATGACCTTTGAAGGTGAAAATCCGCACAAGCCGGTTATCGCCGGATATATTGCCGATGTTGTTCCCGATTGGTCGGACTATTTGAAAGACGCCGTGGGCGCCGAAATAAACAATCCGGTTGAGTGGGCGCAAAAAAGTGTTGAAGAACTGAAACTCGATTGCCTGTGCCTTCGGCTGGTTGGAGCTGAACCCAATGACGCCGACCGGTCTCCTGCAGAATGTGCACAGACCGTCGCCGATGTTTTAAAGGCGGTGGATGTACCCTTGATTATCTGGGGGTGTGGTGATGATGAAAAGGATAACCTGGTACTTCCGGAATGTTCTCAAGCTGCAAAGGGAGAAAATTGTCTGATCGGTTCGGCCAAAGAAACAAATTACCGCACGGTTGTTGCGATCTGTAAGGCGGACAAACACAAAATCATTGCCGAAGCTCCGGTGGATATCAATATCGGTAAACAGGTGAATATTTTACTTCAGGACGCCGGTTTTGAGCTTTCCGATATTGTCATGAACCAGACAACCGCTGCTCTGGGATATGGCCTCGATTATGTTTATACCATTTTGGAACGGGCCCGCATAACGGGTCTGAAAGGCGATAAACTCATGGCCGCACCGCAGATTTGTGATGTGGGTGGGGAGACCTACCGTGTCAAAGAAGCCCTTGCCGATGAAGATATTCTTCCGGGATGGGGTGCTGTGAGTAAACGTGGACCGCTCTGGGAGACCGCCTGTGCTTCTGCGTACCTTCAGGCAGGCGCCGATATCCTGGTCATGGCCCATCCTGAAGCTGTGCGCACAATCCAAGGGACTATCGAAAAGTTCTATTCCTGAGTGAATAGAAAAAACACATTTGCAAGATAAGAAAGTTGAATTGTGAGTGAACCGGGGATTCAGGAAAAAGTAATCCAGGCGCTTCCTCGGTATAGCGACTGGCAATGGCCGTTTAAAATACGGCTTTTGTGGTGTGTTTTCGGTATTGTGGGCGGCGGGTGCTGCTATTATATCGTTACCCATTTTATGACCTGGCAATTGCCCGGTAAGCTGTTCTTTTCCGTGATTGCCATCGCTGTTTTTCTGGTTTGCTGTGTTCCAATGATTCCCATTACTTTCGGGCGGTTGACAATAGACGCTAAGGGGATACGGTGGACCAGGCTTTATTCGGTACAGAAATTAACCTGGGACCGGATCAAAGCGGTCAAGAATATCAGGACGGTTACTGTTCTGGGCCACAGCTATTACATGCTCCGCCTTGTTCTTGATGATGATTCTATTGAGGGAGTGTTTTCAACATCGGAAGAGGCTCTGGAAATATTCAGAGAGGTACGGAAAATCCTTCCTCAATATCCTCCTCAGAGCGCGCCATGACGGCAATGTTTATTTTTCCTTGTAAGCAATAATATCAGTGCACAATTCCGGAAAGGATAGGCGATGAGTTCTTCCATAGAGCCCCTGTCGGAAAAATATTACGACTATCTCAGAGACGAATCCCGGATGTCGGGATATGCAGACACGATATCGTTTCCCTTGTGTAAATGCGAGCTTGTGGCGGCAGTATCCAGATTATCGTCTGAAAAAATACCTGTTACCATTCAGGGAGCACGGACCGGTGTCACCGGTGGTGCAGTACCTTCGGGGGGACATGTAATCAACCTCGGAAAAATGAAAAAAATTACCGGTTTGCGGTACAATTCATCCTCAGGCCGGTTTTTTCTGTCCTGTGGGCCGGGAGTACTGTTGAGTGAATGCAATGAGGCGCTCCAGAACAAAGAATTTGATACCGATGGCTGGTCCCGGGAGTCTCTCGATGCTCTCGATGAGTTTAAAAAAGCCGGTTCCTGGTTTTTTACACCCGATCCCACCGAAACCGGTGCGTCGATCGGGGGAATGGTTTCCTGTAATGCATCAGGGGCACGATCCTTTATGTACGGTCCCACACGAAATCATGTTCATACCCTTGGAATTGTGTTCGCCGACGGCAGGACTGCAACGCTCAGGCGGGGAGAGCTGGCGAGTGATGATGGTTCTTTCCGGGTACAATGTGACGACGGCTCCGTCATTGCGGGAACATTGCCCGATTATGTTTCACCGGAGGTGAAAAATGTGCTTGGATACTATGTAAAAAAACCCATGGAGCCGATCGATCTTTTTGTCGGTTCCGATGGAACACTCGGAATCATCAGCGAAATCGAGCTGGCACTTACTTCCCGGCCGGAATGTGTGTGGGGGATTGTTGCATTTCTTCCCGATCAGCAGACAGCACTCAGGGCTGTTGGTGTATTGCGTGGAAAAAAACACCCCGATATATCTTTTGAAGGTTCGATCGGGCCCTCGGCACTTGAATATTTCAACAGCAGTTCACTCGATTTGTTGCGGAAATGGAAAAAAGAAAGCCAGGCCTTCTCGCATGTGCCTGATATGCCTTCGGAATATGCAGTGGCCCTTTATATCGAGTTCATGGGAAAGGGTGAAGATGAAGTTATTGATGCTGTGGAACAGACCGCCGAACTGGTATCGTCTCTGGGGGGTGATGAAGATGCGTGCTGGGCTGCCGGTGATGAGCGTGAGTTGGAGCGGCTCAAGAAGTTCCGTCATGCTGTGCCGGAAGCGGTTAATCTGACAATTGATATGCGAAGGAAAAATTTTCCGGAGCTGACAAAATTGGGTACTGATATGGCGGTGCCGGACCTTAAACTTGCTTCTGTTTTTGACATGTACGACCGCGATCTCGATGAAAACGGATTGGAATCGGTTATTTTCGGCCATATCGGCGACAATCATCTTCACGTTAATATTCTCCCCCGGAACATGGAGGAATATGGGATGGGGAAAGATCTCTATATGAAATGGGCACAGACAATAATCGATTGGGGAGGAACTCCGGCAGCCGAACACGGTATCGGAAAATTGAAAAAAGCATTTTTAAAGATGAAATACAGCGATTCGGAAATTAGACAGATGATCGAACTGAAAAAAATTTTTGATCCGTCCTTGTTGCTGAGTCGGGGAAACTGGTTTGAGGAAGAAATAGAAGTAATGGAGTAATGGTTTTTCCGCCATCGCTCCATTCTTTTCATGGAGGGAAACAGTATGAAATCGATGGTTCTTACCGGTATTAATACGATGGAACTTCGGGAGCAGCCTTCGCCGGAAATTACAAACGACACGGAGGTTCTGATTGCACTGTCATCGGTTGGTGTCTGTGGTTCGGATATACATTATTATGAAACGGGAAGAATTGGTTCGCAGGTTGTGGAGTATCCTTTCCGGGTCGGACATGAATGCTCGGGGGTTATCGAAGAGGTTGGGAGTGCGGTTTCCCATGTTGCCGTGGGTGACCGGGTGGCGATCGACCCGGCCATGCCCTGTTATGAGTGTGATCAGTGTCTGGCTGGCCGTTATCACACTTGCCGTAATCTCGGGTTTCTGGGAACGCCGGGGCAGGCTGAGGGATGTTTATGTGAGCGTATTGTTATGCCGGAGTGGTCCTGTTTCAAGGCCGATACACTCTCATTCGATGAGGCGGCTTTTGCCGAACCCTTATCGATCGGTGTGTATGCTGTTAAAAAATCGATTCCCATGGTCAATGCACGGGGGGCGATACTGGGAAGTGGCCCCATCGGACTCTGTGTTTTGCTTCCAGCGCTTGCAGCAGGGGCCGAAAGGATATACATGACCGATAAAATTGATGAACGATGTGACCGTGCCCGCAGCGCAGGCGCTCACTGGGTGGGAAATCCCGACCAATGTGATATTGCAAAGGCAATCGGGGAGCAGGAACCCCTGGGGCTCGATGTTGTTTTCGAATGCTGCGGAGACCAGGATGCGCTCGATCAGGCAATCGATATACTCAAGCCGGGTGGTAAACTGGTTGTTGTCGGAATCCCCCGTGAGGAACGGGTGTCATTCTGTATCGACAAACTGAGGCGAAAAGAGATCCTGGTGCAGAATATCAGACGTCAGGTCGATTGCGTGGAACCTGCATGTGCAATGATCGCAGAGAAAAAAGTCGATGTTATGCCGTTGATAACCCATCGGTTTCCTTTCGAAGAAACGATCGATGCCTTTGAATTTGTTAAAGGATACAAAGACGGGGTTATAAAAGCGATGATCGAGTTTCAAACGAAATGATAGGCCAGGGATGAGTGTTTCGATGAGCACATTTCCTTTCCGCAATAGTGGTTTGTCGATAGAAAAACGTGTTGACGATCTTGTCGGCAGGTTGACGCTTAAAGAGAAGATTTCACAAATGGTATATGATGCTCCTGCTGTCGAGCGGCTGGGCATTCCAGCGTACAACTGGTGGAACGAGTGTCTGCACGGGGTAGCGCGCGCCGGATGGGCCACGGTGTTTCCACAGGCTATCGGTCTTGCGGCAACCTTTGATGAAGATCTGGTCTATCGGGTCGCGGCTGCCGTTTCCGACGAGGCCCGGGCGAAATATCATCAGGCGCAGAAAAAGAGGGAGCAGGGGCAATATCAAGGGCTCACTTTCTGGACGCCGAATATCAACATTTTCCGAGACCCCCGGTGGGGTAGGGGGCAGGAAACGTATGGGGAAGATCCTTATCTCACCGGCGCGCTGGGATCTTCTTTTGTAAAGGGGTTGCAGGGGAGTGACCCCCGGTATCTGAAAGTTGCTGCCTGTGCGAAGCATTTTGCGGTTCATAGCGGGCCCGAAAAAGACCGCCACCGGTTCAATGCCGTGGTTACACAAAAAGACCTTCACGAAACCTATCTCCGTGCGTTCAAGATGCTGGTCGATGCCGGTGTTGAAGCAATAATGGGCGCCTACAACCGCACCAACGGCGAACCCTGTTGTGCAAGTGGGGCGCTTTTGTGCGATATTTTACGCCGAACATGGGGATTCAAAGGCCATATGGTTTCCGACTGCGGCGCTATCGGTGATATCCATGCGTATCATAAAGTTACCCAAACGCCGGCCGAGTCTGCGGCATTGGCCTTAAAAAAGGGATGTGACCTCAACTGCGGTTGCATGTATCCCTTTCTGGAAGAAGCTGTCGAACAGGGAATGATTTTCGAAGAGGATATCGACCGCTCGTTGAAACGTCTTTTTGCCGCCCGGATGAAACTCGGTATGTTCGATGCTGAGGATGAAAGTCCTTATTCTTCGCTTTCTCTTGATTGTGTAGATTCCACGGTCCATCGTTCACTTGCCCGGGAAGCTGCTGTTAAATCGATTGTGTTGTTGAAAAACAACAATAGTATTCTGCCCCTTAAAAGTGATGTGAAAAGGATATTTGTGACCGGTCCCGGTGCGGCTGATGTCAATGTGATAATGGGAAATTACCATGGAATAAGTTATCCGATGGTGACGATTCTTGATGGAATCGTTGCCCGTGCGGGAAAAGAGACATTGGTCAATTACCGGCAGGGATGTACCTTTAGTCGGGAGGATACAAACAAATCTCCTTGGGCTCTGGGTGAAGCAACGCATGCCGATGTCATAATCGTTGTTGCAGGCCTCAGTCCGCTTATGGAAGGAGAGGAGGGAGACGCGATTCTTTCTGAAGATAATGGCGATAGAATCTCAATCGGTCTTCCCGAAAACCAGAAAAATCTCATACAGGAGCTTCGGAAGCATAACAAGCCGATTGTGCTGCTCATTACCGGTGGCAGTGCAGTAGAGATCAGGGAAGAATCGGAGATAGCTGATGCGATACTTTATTGCTGGTATCCCGGAGAAGAAGGGGGAAGTGCGGTTGCGGAAATTCTCTTCGGTGATACCTCTCCATCAGGTCGCCTTCCGATAACAATCCCCCGTTCTATCGAGCAGTTGCCGCCCTTTGACTCCTATGATATGGCAAACAGAACCTACCGATATATGACCGATAAGCCACTTTATCCTTTTGGCTTCGGACTCAGCTACTCTTCTTTTTCCTATTCCAAACTAAAGATCAACCCGGAAGCGAGTGATGGTTCATGTCCGATTACTGTTTTTGTTACTGTTGAAAATGAGGGTGAATTTGATGCCGAAGAGGTGGTTCAGTTGTATATTTCGCCCCCGGAAACTGTTTCCGGTGCACCGATAAGGCATTGTGAAGGATTCAGGCGGGTAAAACTATTCCCCGGTGAATCGCAACGGGTCGAATTTATTCTGAATTTTGAACATCTCTGTTCCTTTGATCAAAATGGCACCCCATTTTGTGCATCAGGAGAATATACTTTTACTGTCGGACACTGGTGGGGCGGCAGGGAGTCTTTTGGGGGACTCTGCAAAAAATTCATAGTGCCATAGTATTTGCCTTCTTATTGTGCACTATTCGTTGATATGCCCATAATTTTTTTAGATTTTTTGTTTGGTTAACTCGATACAGTTTATTATATTGTATGAAGGCATTAATGGGTGGGTCATTATAACTGATTATACTTTTTCTGCATGACT
Organism: Chitinivibrionales bacterium; assembly: GCA_014728215.1. Taxonomy (NCBI): domain Bacteria; kingdom Pseudomonadati; phylum Fibrobacterota; class Chitinivibrionia; order Chitinivibrionales; species Chitinivibrionales bacterium. Next base: position 109,499 of record WJLZ01000086.1, on the reverse strand, counting down.
ATTTTATTCAGGCAGTGGTGTTTAACCGGATAAGTGTTTAAGCGAAAAAGTTGTGGCGAAAAAAATACCAAAGGATAGAACAGACAGTGCAACCAGTTAGATTCTTTGCGTTTAAACATCTGTTGTTAATTCCTGCATTACTATGCCTTTTCATCTATTTAACACCTTTTGTTGTTACGGGCAAATCGCTTACCGTCCCTTCCTCAAAATATAAAACTATTTCACTTGCAATGATAAAGGCTGCACCCGGTGATACAATATGGGTGGAAAAGGGAACATATAACGGCCAGGTCGGTATGGGGAATGGCGTAACACTCATATCCAGGCCTCTCTTTGGCGCTGTTCTCGACGGTAATGGAAGAGAAACTGTCATTACTTTAAATGGAAAAGGTGCTGTTCATGGTTTTGAGATAACCAACGGAACAATCGGCGTATTTTCCAAAGGAGAAGGAAACATTATCAGCCGGAACCGGATAATAGAAAACTGGGGCGCCGGAATCGTTTGTGTAGGGCATTTGCCGAAAATCGAAGACAATGTCATTGCCTATAACGCCGGATCGGGCGTTCAGGGATGGAAACTGCGGGTCACCGTTTTTCCTGCCATAAACCATAATACCATAGCTTATAATTCCAATCATGGCATTGCAATCGGAGGATCATCAGAGTTTGACATTACCAATAACATTATTGCCTTTAATGAAAAGTTTGGCTTAAAAGTTTCTCAGGATGACCCCAGAATTCGTATGAAAGACAATTCTTTTTACGGTAACAGTTCGGCCTGGGCTGTTCTGCCGGAGGGAAATTATCGCTGTAATCCCATTTTTGCCGATCCTCAGAAATATAATTTTAAACTTGGAACTGATTCACGTTGTAAAGCTATGAGTCCAGAGGGACATGACCTGGGGGTGCGTTTTGAAAATTAGCATATCCACGATCATAATAAAAACTGTCATATAGACTGAGACGAAGGAGAGCGGTATGATAAGAGACACATTTAAATGTTGTATTGCCTTTGGGGCGTGTTTCCTGGTGTTCGGCATTGCTGTTGCCGGTAATTCCATTACAGTGCCGTCTGGTCAAATCCAGACTATTGCTCATGCATTTATCAGGGCCAAGCCCGGAGATACGGTATGGGTGAACAATGGTATTTACCGTGAACGCGTTTTTGTTGAATCAGGAATAACTCTCATGGCCCGTCACCCGTTAAAAGCGGTTATTGACGGCAAAGGCAAAGGGACGGTCGTTACGCTGGGAAGAAACGCAAGCATTTCCGGATTCGTGATCAAAAACGGTACTATCGGTATTTTTTCCAAACATCCGGGAAATACCATCAAAAACTGTCGTATCGAAAACAATTTTCAGACCGGCATTATTTGTGTACGTCATCTTCCGATGATAGAAGACAATGTTATTGCTTTTAACCGCGGCTCCGGAATACAGGGGTGGGATGTTCGCTCTGCCGGACCGACAGTCAACCATAATACCATAGCGTTCAACGAGAATAACGGAATTGCGATGGGGGGGAAGTCTAATATCCTTATTCAACATAATATTATTTCATTTAATGAAAGACTTGGGACCAAAATCAGGCCGGAAGCCGAGAAAGTGAAAATTGCCAATAACAATATCTACGGCAATCTCTGGTCACCCAAGCCCCAGCCCGAGGGAAATTTCTCCTATAATCCTCAGTTCAGTGCACCGCGATCAAGGATGGATTTCAAAGTAAGCGGAAAAGTTGTCTGTCCCGAATGCCCAAAGGATGAAATTCCGGGGGTGCGGATGGATTCTCAGTCGACAAGCACCAACAGCGATCTTTTTTAGTCATAAAAAGTAACTGTGGAAAAGGACACTTTTATTTAATAGAAAGACGTTTTTATGATGAATACAAATTGCTATACACGAAAGATTGGTGTTGTTCTTCTGCTTGTTGCCGGAATGATATCCTCGATTTCGGCAGCCGGTCTTCCGGGCGAATATCTTATCACTCAGCGGTGGCGTGATTTACTGTCACCCTATTCTCCGCTGACCAATCCCGCGCTGTTGACGGAAGCCAATTATATCACTGCCCGGGGCGCCTTTGCTCCCACGCTTGGAAATTCATTCAAGCTCGGGGAAATAGGTGTAACCGTTCCTATCGGGCTGTATCAATCGGTCAGTGTATCATGGATCGGATTGGGATCAGGACAATTTTCAGGATACACATGGGACAATGATGAACAAACCATGAAAAAGACCGATGGAGAGATAAGCAGTCAGCACAATTTCTTTATGCTTTCCTATGCAATCAATCCATGGAACAGGCTGAGTACGGGTGTTAATGTTAACTTTGCCCACGAAAGCCTCTTTGGAGAAGAACAACGATTCAGCCCAATGCCGGGTATTGACTTTGGTATTAGCTATCGCGCGTTTAGACACCCGGTTATCGGAAATCACCTATTCGGTCTTACCTTTCAAAATATTCTCGCTCCTACCCTGAAAAGCGATGTTGAAGAACTTGAGGGGGATGTTTATTCCCGCAATTTGAAGCTCTCCTGGCTTGCAACCTTCTGGGAAAAACGGATCTCCAGCGGTATGGATTTCGATATCAAAGACTGGCTTACACAGGCAGATGAGTTTAAAGAAGTTTCCAATGAGGGGCTTGTTGATGCTGCGAGTAAAGTCGAATGGGAACTTTCCTATCGGCTGGGATTCTGGCTTCTTCGGATATTCAAGCTCTACGGCCAGTTCGGGTTGAGTGACAAACCGGTTGAAGGTAATGAGCTCCCGGGCTACTGGGGATTTGCCGGTGGTTTCAATATGCCCAGTGTTAATAATGGACGGGATGTTGAATTTTTGTACCAGTATAATTCCATGTTCGAGGGTGACAACATTTCGACGCATACAATTTACGGCCGTGCCGAATTCGGTCTTCACCGGGAAGAAATTTATGCCCGTCGTATGGCCCGTATGCTCGATGCCTCACCGAATGACCTTTACAACAAGGCCCTTACCCTTTATCATCAGGAAAAGTACTGGGATGCTTTCTTTGTTTTTGGACAGATACTTTCTCAATTTCCCGATTTTTTCAAAAACGACTGGGTAAATTATTATCTCCACAGTTGTCAGGAAGAACTCGATATGCGGCAGACTTCATGGGAGGGATATAATGATGCTATCTCAAAATATCCCCAGAGTGAAATTGTGCCTTATGCAGACCTCGGCATTATGCGGGTTGCCTACAGGGAGGGTGATGATGTTGCGGTTACTACGCAATTCAACCGCCTCAATGCTCCCGCGGTTCCCGACTCACTGAAATATCATGCATTCTATATTATGGGGCAGGTGCATGCGAAAAAGAAAGAGCATGCCAAAGCGATCCAGCTATTTGAAAATGTTCCTGAGTATCATCCCGACTATGTCTTTGCACAGCATTCACTGGCCGTTACCTATATGAGACAGGACAAATCAACTGAGGCCACTGAAGCATTGGAAAATGCAATTCAGACTGAGGCAAAAAGAGAAGATCAGCGCGAATGCGTTAATCGTTCGCTGCTCCTTATCGGTTATGTTTTTTACGAAGAGCTTTCGCTGTCCAAAGCGGTTACGGCGCTCAGAAAAATACCGAATTCGAGCTATTTTTATGAAGATGCGCTTCTTGGTCTTGGATGGACTGGGGTGAAAGCCCGCCAATGGGCCGATTGTGCTCAGGCAGGTCAAGCCCTTCAGCGAACATCGAATAAAATTGCCGTGCAGGCTGAAGGCGCGCTTCTGGAAGCATATTCAGCCATGATGAAGAAAAGCTATGATGAAGCAGCCAATATTCTACGGCAGGCCCTTAATAAAATCGAAGATTATGACGGACCTCCCGAAGATTCACTTACCCTTCGAAAAGAAAAATATCAGAGAAACCGGGAGCAATATGAGACCGTTGCACAGTCGGCCGAGGAACTTGCTCTGGTTCGTCAAACATCACTGGTATTACGAATGATCGACAGTCTGCATATTCATCAAAAAGAAGAAAAGCAGGCTATCGAAGATTTTCTTACGTATACCGATGAATTCGAACGACGGAGTTTCTTCTCACAGGGTATCGACAAGGTGAAGAGCGATATTGAATACGCCCTTGCAACTGCCGAAAAACTGAGTGAGGGTACATCGGTTGCACCTAAACAGGAAATCGAAAAACAGAAAGAACTTGATATGGAAATCGAAAAGCTTAAAGAAGAAATGAAGAAGCTTGAAGAGGATGGTCAGTAAGCACCGGTTTCCACTATTCCTTTCAAATGATGTATTTTATGCCTTGTCTCCTTCTGTGGAGGCAAGGCTTTTTTTGTTTTTGAAGGAGTTTTTTATGAATGCGAAAAGGAGCAACGTTACTACCCGTGCTGTAATCAGAATAATAACGCTGGTGAGTATCTTTAACTGCTTTGTTGCAGCCCAGAATACTTTAACAGTACCTTCAAAGGGAATGAGAAGCATCTCCCGGGCCATGATCAAGGCCAAACCGGGTGATACTATTCTGGTGAAGCCCGGCAAGTATCGGGAACATGTTATTGTTGAGCCCGGTGTGACATTAATTGCAAAGGAACGCTTCAAGGCGGTAATTAATGGAAAGGGAAGGGGGACAGTTGTCACCCTTGGTTCGGATGCTGCCATTATTGGTTTCGAAATAAGAAATGGGACCCATGGTGTGTTATCCAAAGGCTCGAACTCAAAAATTGAAAAATGCCTTATTGTCAACAATCTTGGCTCGGGGGTTATTTCGATCGGCAATCTCTGTGAAATTAAAAATACCTATATAGTCTACAACCGTGGTGCAGGAATACAGGGGCAGGATGTTCGTTCCGACGGCAGCAGTGCTATCAACCATAACACGATCGCTTATAATGCCAGCCACGGTATTGCGCTTGACGGCGCGGAGCAGATTATGGTCAAAAATAATATTATCGCCTATAATGAGCGGCTGGCGGTAAAAACTGGCCCCGATTCAAGAAATATAATGCTGATTAATAATAATTTTTACGGGAATCATGGAAGACTACACGTGCTGCCTTCCGGCAACTTCGCCCTCGATCCTTTCTTTACTGCACCGAAAAGCAGGGATATGGATTTCAGTCTTCTCGAAAATTCGCCCTGTCGTAAAAAGGGCGATGACGGCAAGGACCTGGGGGTGCTGATCCGGTAAAACGGTGAGAGGGGCGACGTGTCGGACATTAAATAAGTGTTTTACGCTCTCTCCACCACCCCACCTGTTCTGAGGTGCAATCGAGATTACTCCATGGTCGCATTCTTTTTTACATCAACGCCATCATATCTCTCACTGCGGTCTCCAGGCCTACCAGCGAGGCGCGGGAGACGATTGAATGGCCGATATTAAGTTCTTCGATATATTCGATATCAGCCACTGCAGAAACATTTTGATAATTCAAGCCATGGCCAGCGTTAACGTGAAGGCCGATTTTATTTGCAGCATAGGCAAGCTCGCCTAATTTTTGAAGTTCTTCATCCTGAGCCGGACCGGTAAGATTAGCATAATAGCCGGTATGGAGTTCCACATGGGAAATGCCGATTCGCTTTGCCGCTTTTATTTGCTGAATATCAGGATCGATAAAAACGGAGACGACAATATCATTTTCTTGCAGCTGGTCACAGATTTTTTCCAGGTCCCGCTCTTTACCGGCCACACTCAGACCGCCCTCAGTTGTGCGTTCTTCCCGCTTTTCAGGAACCAGCGTCGCCATAAAAGGAACCACATCGATGGCAATATGAACCATTTCATTTGTGGCAGCCATTTCAAGATTCAGATGGGTGGTAACAACTTGTTTAAGCAGATAGATATCTCTGTCCTGCATATGACGGCGGTCTTCCCTGAGATGGGCTGTAATGCCATGGGCGCCGGCAAGCTCTGCTAAAACCGCGGCCTGGACCGGATCGGGGTCTTTTCCTCCCCGTGCCTGACGGATTGTTGCAATATGATCGATATTTACACCAAGCGTTGCCATGAAAGCTCCTTTTTTATGGATGTTTTACCAACTCCGATACATAAACTAATTTTATGCCGTTGTATTCGAAAACCGGCATTGTTTTGGTAAGTGCTGTTATAAAATCCTGGGTGGCTTTGCCCGTAACCAGGCATGAACCGTTTTTACGTGCAACCAGAATATAATGGCGAAGCTGCTCGATTATTGAATCGACCGACTTGTCTGTATCGATTGACCCGTCGATTTTTTGATGAGGCAGCCCGATTGAGTGTGCGATTTGGGGAACTACAGAGTGCTCCGTGGTTTTCATATCGATAAAATAACCGTGATGCTTATGTATTTTTTGCAGAATAATTGAAGTAACACGGGTATCCAGAAGGAGCCGCGAACCATAAAGATTGCTGAATCCGGAGAAATTCGGAATCAATCGCATCGCATCATTGATTATCTGGATGATTTTGTTTTCCGAATAATGGATCATAATCGCAGCATCTCTATAGTTGGGCATGGAATGGTATTGTGATTCCATGGGGAGCGCAATGATTATCTCCTTTTTATACTCGTCGGCTATCTGGGCTGTCCATGATGACTTTTTCTGAATGGGAACCAGTGAAACCGTAAGGGGTTTTGAAAATGAGAGGAAGTCGATGGTTGTCTGGTTGGCTTCAAATCCAAAATCCTCTAGGAGTATTGCCATTTTGCCTGTGGCGCTGTAAAAGAGAGAAGAACGGCCGATGGTAAGCGTAATATTAGGGTTGTTCTTTTTAGATGAGGAGAAAGAGAGACGGCAGGTTCCTTTTTCAGGGTAATGGATACAGTCGGCGACCTCATATGATGTATTGTCGGCGCATTGTCCAAGACTCCATACGATCCATGGAAGAGGAAGGCCCTTGGGCACTTCGATCTGAAGATTAACTGTCGAGTCGCGCCGGGCGATATGGCTGACTAAACCCGATGTATCGGCTTCAAGGGAATGCAGCGTATCGAGCAGGCATGCCGGAAATGAGTGTATTTTTTTGTATGCATTATTCTTATTGTCGGAAGAGAATGCCGGGATTTTATTTTTCAGATGTGAAACGATGCCGTGGTTTCTGAATGATTTGTGGGCAAAAAATATTCCCGCAAATAAAAGAGCTGCAATAAAAAGGAACGTTATTGTCTTTCGAAGCATAGTATTTTACTGGTATACCTGGTATGCATCCGCCATATCCTCGGTTATTCGGAATGGCTGTTGCATGAAGCGCATGACATATTTCGGGTTGTCTGAATTGTTACTGCATAAAAATAAGTTGCTACTCTAAAATAAGTTACGTGAAAAGAAGAATGATTATATGTTCAAAAATACCCATTTTGTTTTAATGAGTCAATAAAAAGAAGGGGCGCTGATTGTGAAGATCAAGGTACCTGTGATTCTGGGCCCCACCGCAGCAGGAAAAACAGCTCTGGCACTGGAGATTGCTTCTGCAATTAAGGGAGATATTTTATCATGCGATTCCCGTCAGATATACCGATATATGGATATCGGCACGGCAAAGCCTTCTTCTGAAGAATTGTCACGAATCAGGCACTGGATGATTGACATTGTTGATCCTGATGAGTATTTTTCTGCACATCTTTTTTCCTGCAGCGCTCTGGAGATTATTCGGAAGCAGGCGAGAGAGGGTAGAACGGTAATTATTTGTGGTGGTACCGGTTTTTATTTTCACTGTTTAAAAAATGGAATGGGGCCGCAAATAGAAAATGACCCGCAGCTCAGGAAAAAATTTGAAAAAAAAGTGCGGGAACAGGGGCCTGAAAGTATTTTTAATGAATTGAAACGTGTGGATCCGGAAAGCGCCGGCAGAATTCATCCCCATGATGTATGCCGAAATATCCGCGCTCTTGAAATCTTCTATAAGACCGGACAAAAAAAATCTGAACTGCAAAAGCAAAATAATCCGCCCGGCGACCTGGAATTTAAAATATTCATTCTTGCATTGCCGCGAGACATACTCTACAATCGGATTAATGCACGAGTCCATCAAATGGTCGAACATGGTCTGTGGGATGAGTTTGTAGATCTGAGAAAAAGAGGCTATGGTCCTGGTGATCCGGGAATGGAGTGTGTCGGATATAAAGAGTTATTCGAAGTTGAAGAGGGACGGAAAAAATTCCCTGAAGCAGTCGAGGTGATAAAACAAAATACCCGTCGGTATGCAAAACGACAAAATACCTGGCTTAAAAATCATTATAATGGTATAATTATTAATCAAAACAAACAGGCCTGCCTTCAAATTGAAAAAGAGATCACTCACTTTCTGTCGATGTGATACTTGTTATTTGGCGGATAAGATTAAAGATAAAAGTTGTCTATTAATGCAAATCATACTACAATAAAAAACCAGTTACCTTTTTGAAAGGAGTTCGGGAGCATGCAAGGTGCCGATTCCAATCGTGCAAATTTTAATCAGAAAATGAGGAAACAGATGTCAAATGCATTTGGCGACAAGAAGCAGAATTACAGTCCCAGTACCAGCTACAATTACAATCCAAGCTCCAGTCACCGGGATAATAACCATAACCATAACCACAACCATAATAACCATAACTACAACAATCCCCATTCACAGCAGCATCCTAAACGAAGAGGAGACAGGTTTAAACGCGAAATAATGCAACTGGCCGAAAAGATGGTCAAGCAGAATAATGCTGTCATTAAGCTGTTGAACGAAATCCGTGATCGCCTTCCTGAGCCTGAAAACACCAGTGGTGGCGATAATAATCAGAGTAAGGGAGCAGGAAAAAAACGGCGCCAGTTACAGGAATCAAAGTCTACAGAAAAATCCTCCACTATACCCTCTGAAACCGCTGCCGATATTTCGAAAAATAACGATGCCGAGGCAGTCCGGAATAATGAAGATCAAGAAATTCATAATGAACAAGAGGAATCTTCCGACAAAAACGAAAATGAAGATACAAATGAAATAATCGCTTAATTAATATTTCAAAAATCCATCAGAAATGAAAAAAACCGAAGGTTTTTTTGTCATGCTCCGATAAATAATAGTAAGATGGCGGAAAATTGTTTCTGGATAGTTTTTCCGGGATTCTGCCCATGCAGATGATTTGAATTCGAACAGAGCAGGAGAGCGCCAATGTCTTTGCCCTCTAATCGCGCGTGTATTGTCGGCTTGCTTTACATCGTGGTTTTGTGTTTTTCTTCTGCGATGGGCAAAACACGGTGGAGTTCACTCCATGTCATACCTGATGCCGATCTTTTGAGGGGTGGCTATTTTGTTGTTGACGGACAGGGGTATTACTTTGCCGATTCCGGCTCGGGTGGTCCATCACCGGAATTCGGTGGTACATTTCTTTTTAAGCTTGGTATAATCGAATGGGTTAATATTCATCTCGGGTATGCGGGGGGACCGACCCTGGGGTTTAAAGCCCGTGTCCTTGGAGAAACAAAACAATGGATGCCTTCCCTGGCAGTAGGTGCCCATAATGTTTTTTCCCATAAGGAAGCCCATTATTTCGGTGCCGATTCGACTGTTGCCGATAATATGGCAAATGAATTTTACTGCACCATGGCAAAAAGCCTCGAACAGCTCAAAACGCGGTTTCATCTCGGCATTCAGACCATTCCGACCAGCGAAAGCGAACTTGTTAATCCTTTTTTTGGAATTGAAAAGTATTTTGGAGCGGGAGTATATACCTCTGTTGAAGTGCATCGGCGGGATGAGAAAATTATACCTTCCCTTTTTGTCTCATGGCGACTTCTGAGTAAACGCCTTCAGGTTGCGGCGGGGATTTTCGATATCCCGGGATTTCTTTTCGATAATGGAGAATTCCGCCTTGCCCTTTCCGATCCAACAGAAGATACATCCCTGGTTCGTCCGGGTATTTGGTTCGGCATAGCGTATAATGGAAGTCTCGGTTTTGGCAAAAAAGCCGGATTTACCTCTATTGATGACCGCCTTGCCCGCCAGGAACAGATGGTGTTTGCGCTGAGAGACGAAGTGGACAGTTTGAAACGAAAGCTTAATCGAAGTCAGACAAAAATCAGCTCCATGGATCAGTCTCTTACTTCCCTGGTGGATAGTATTCCCGAGGATGGAGAGCGCATTAAACTGTTGCTCCTTGATAAGATTATTACCCTGAAGAGTTTGTATGAAGCAGTGCCTTTTGAGCCTGAAAAGGTGAAACAGGCTATAACGGAGATAGCCAATTTCCGCGAAAAAGCGCTTCCGCCTCTCAAAGAGATTATTCTGGATAAAACAGAGGACCGGTATATCAGGATGCTCAGTGCTGCGCTTCTTGGGGAGATTGGAAGCAAAGGCGCATCTGATGTGCTTTTGACGATACTTTCCGAAGAAGAGGATCCGGGGATACGGATTGAGGTTTTGATTGCGCTGGGAAAAATGAAAGAAACACAGGCAATCTATTTGATGGAGCAACTTGCAAACGATCCTGATGATGGTGTTGCCCTTGCCGCCCAGGAAGTTCTTCAGAAGCTTTCCAAAGAGACCGGAGTGAAATTTTCATCGGATCTGGAAATACGTGATGTCACGAGCCCTGCCGCGCATTCGGTCATGGAACAGAACAGCTTCGGTGATGAAGAGGCCGATATTGAAGCTCCTCAGGTATATCAGGATGGTGGGGATGTTGGGGAGGATACTCTGTCGGTGGAGAATGCTACTCCGCCGGAACTGGATACAGTTGGATTCGGTTCCGCGCTGGAAACGACTGACCAAAAAAGCGGTGCTGTCGAGTCATACGAAAACAGCGATTCGGCAAATGTGCAGAATGCTGCTGGCAATGAGCCTCAGGAAGCTTCAGAAGATATCGACGATACACCAGAACCGAAAGATACCGGTGAATCTGATGAAAAAAAGGATTCCAATAAGAAGAAACGGCGAGGGCTCAAGAAACTCTTCGGCAGAAACAAGGAATCCGAAAAGGAAGATCCGGGAAACTGGTAGCCTTTTCGGGATTTACCCACCTTCAAGATCATCCAAAGACGGTTTTTGCGGTATCCGGTGTTTCATTCTCCATTAGAATATTATTATCCTGTCATTCTTCATTGATTCACCCCCTAGGGCAAATATATTTTAGTCTCTCCGCAAATGCATCTTTTTATAATAGTATGATGACACAATTTGCTACAGCAACATCAGATTTGGCAATAAATTCAGTACTTGTTGTAACCTTCACCTAAAAAGAGAGGCTCTATGGATTCCAATTCTCTAATTTACTTACCTCTTGGAGCAGGTATTCTGGCACTTCTTTTCGCTGTATGGAAGTCCCAATGGATCAATAAGCAGAACGCTGGTACCGATAAGATGAAAGAAATCGGCGCAGCTGTACGAGAGGGTGCGATGGCGTTCCTGTCACGGGAATATAAGGTCTTGAGCATGTTTGTTGTCGCCGTTGCGGTCCTCCTTGTCATTGCTAATGAAAGCAATGTCAAATGGGTTGCCGTATCTTTTGTTGTTGGAGCTGTTTGTTCCGGTATCGCCGGATTTTTTGGTATGAGAATTGCCACTGCTGCCAACATGCGGACCACTCATGGTGCACGCACGGGACTGCAATCAGCCTTGCAGGTTGCTTTCTCCGGCGGAGCGGTTATGGGAATGTGCGTTGTTGGTCTGGGTATTGTCGGATTATCGGGCTTGTTCATACTTTATACAAGGATGTTTGGTACCGAAGTTGCCAATCTTACCGATACGGTCCTTCCGGTCCTGAATGGTTTTGCAATGGGTGCATCATCGATTGCGCTTTTCGCTCGTGTTGGTGGCGGTATTTATACAAAGGCTGCCGATGTTGGCGCCGATCTTGTTGGAAAAGTTGAAGCCGGCATTCCTGAGGACGATCCCCGGAACCCGGCCACGATTGCCGATAATGTGGGTGATAATGTGGGTGACGTAGCCGGAATGGGTGCCGACCTGTTTGAATCCTATGTTGGCTCGATTATCGCCTCCATGGTACTCGGTGCTGCTGCAGGCACTACTCAACTGGTGATTCTTCCTTTGGTACTTGCAGGTGTTGGAATTATTATTTCGATTATCGGAACCTTTTTCGTCCGGGTTAAAGAAGGCGGCAATCCGCAGGCAGCGCTGAATATCGGAACTTTTGGCGCAGGCGCGATTATGGCCATTTTGACCTATCCCATTGTTGTGAACCTTGCTCCGGCGACCTTCTCGCTCGGTGGTGTGGAATATCAGGCTACGGGGATTTTCTGGGCAACAATCGCGGGACTTGCGGCAGGAATCGCAATCGGTATGCTCACCGAATATTACACAGCCGAAAACAAAAAACCGGCTCAGAAAATTGCTGATGCTTCCGAAACCGGCGCTGCAACCAATATCATTGCCGGTTTAGAGACCGGAATGCTTTCTACAGCATTTCCAACTATCTGTCTTGGGGCAGCGATTCTCGTGGCATACTTTTTTGCCGGCCTTTATGGAATCGCGATAGCGGCTCTCGGCATGCTTGCAACCACCGGAATTCAGCTTGCGGTCGATGCTTACGGTCCGATCGCAGATAACGCCGGAGGATTGGCTGAAATGGCTGAATTGGATCCCGAAGTACGGAAACGCACCGATAAACTTGATGCTGTTGGTAATACGACGGCGGCAATCGGAAAAGGTTTTGCTATCGGTTCTGCAGCACTTACCGCCCTGGCACTTTTTGCTTCATTCCGTACCACGGTTGGTATCGATGTTATTGATGTTACAAAGCCGACAGTGACTGCAGGTCTGTTTCTCGGCGCAATGCTCCCTTTCCTTTTCTCATCCTTTGCAATGGGTGCTGTAGGACGGGCAGCTTTTGCCATGATCGAAGAAGTACGCCGTCAATTCAAACAGATCCCCGGCCTTCTGGAAGGCAAGGCAAAGGCCGATTATGCAAAATGTGTCGATATTTCGACCGCCGCCGCCATTAGAGAAATGGTTACTCCCGGTTTGATAGCGATATTGACTCCTGTCATTGTCGGCTATGCCGGTGGTCCGGAAATGCTTGGTGGTGTTCTGGCCGGTGTTACCGTAGCCGGTGTTATGATGGCTCTTTTTATGTCGAATGCCGGCGGCGCCTGGGACAATGCAAAAAAGCATATCGAAGGCGGCGCTCATGGCGGTAAGGGTTCGGATGCCCATAAAGCAGCCGTTACCGGTGATACGGTAGGCGATCCCTTCAAGGATACAGCAGGACCGTCACTGAATATCCTGATCAAGCTGATGAGTGTTGTATCACTCGTTATCGCACCGCTGATCCGGTAAACAGATAGGCCTCACAAGAAGAGGCTGGGTAATTCGTATTGTAATAATGTCCTCGTCTTCCACCTTGTTAATGATCAAGCAGGGGAGATGAGGACTGTTAATACAGATATTCAAAGCCCTGTTCAATTTTGAATTTTCATTGATATCATATACGGAGGAATAATGATAAATGCTACTCAAATCCGTAAAGGTATGGTGATAATCCATAATGGAGAGCCGCACAAGGTAATGGATTTCCGCTTTACCATGCAGGGGAGGGGATCAAATACTATTTCCGCCAAACTCCGCAATATCCTTTCGGAAAACCAGACTGAAGTGAGGTTTCGCTCCGACGACAAAGTCGAAAAAGCCTTTGTTTCCGAAGAAGAATTTGAATTTCTCTATCAGGATGGCGAAGATTTTGTTTTTATGAATACTGAAAATTTCGAACAGATTCATATCAACAAAAGCGAAATCGAAGATGTTGTGGGCTATCTCCTTCCCAATACAACTCTCAAAGTTCAAGTATATGAAGGAAATCCCATCGGCATTTCGCTTCCATCGACAGTTCAAATGAAAGTAACCGAAACGGAACCCTCAATCAAAGGCGCAACCGCAGCAGGCAATGTCACCAAACCGGCTACTCTTGAAACCGGACTTGTTATTCAGGTGCCCATGTTTGTCGAAACCGGCAATACGGTCATTGTCAATACCCAGACCGGGGAATATTCGGGAAGGCCCAGGGATTAAACTCGACATTCGAAATTAACAGCCCATGGTCTGAAAGATCATGCCACACTATTTTAAAATTGAGCGTTGTACGTTGAGCAATGAGAGTTTGAAAAGCCTTGGCCGTACCCCCAAACCGGCGTCCTAACCTTACTCTCCCTTCACGTAACGCGTTATCTCCTGAGATGCCCCTTCGATGGCCTGAAACAGGGCCCTTCCTAAAATAGACTTGCTGAAATGAGGGTCTTTGAGGTTGCAGGGGTATTTTCGTATCGTTTCCCATGAATTATGGCTGTCGTGTTTGCCCGAAACTTCACCCGAATAGTAGTTGTCAATCACCATTTTTTCAGTTTCAGCATCGATAAGCTGCAGATAAAGCCGTATTTCCGCAAGATTGTATTCACGGTATTCATCGGCTGAAGGGGAGACTTTTGCATGTTGTGAAATATCAAATTTTTCAATCGAACCCCGCAGGATAAAACGGGCTTCATGATCGGTCCCCAGGCTTAGCGGGTCGGCTTTATAATTACCGGTGACATTCGCACTCAGCCCCTTGATCGATTCGGATAGCTTTGCCGAAATACATTTTGCCAGTTCCTTTGGTAGTTGCCACTCACCTTCATAGTCGGAATTGTTCCGGAGGGGTACGATAACCATCTTATTGATCAGTTTGCCGGTAATAATTTCATGGTCCCGTTTGGCCCGTGAGAGCTGGAATTTCATTTCCCTGCGGATTACCTCAGAGGGGACCCATTTTTTTAAAAGAGCAATATCATCTTCAAGAATGGCACTGGGCACAATCGGATCGGTGTTTATTTCAACGACAGTCTTATATGCCGCCTTCAAAAACAGGGACGAATTTTTCAGTATATTTTTCACCAGAACAGTGCCGTTAAGCACTTTAATTGATGATGTGCCGTTATTCTTTGAAACATTAACTTCATAAGAAGTACCCCTGGTTGCAATTACTGCAGTTGGTGTGTATACCTTTGAGTGGTTGTCGGGGACTAATTTTGGAAGGGCACATTTAAAAAGAAAGAATGCTGCTCCAAAAAATACCGTAAAATGTTGAACAACCGAATTATCACCGGGGTTGGAATGGAGATTTATGAGTATCTGGGAATTTTCTTTAAGATATATTTCACTTTCATCACTCCAGGTAAGACATGCCTTTGAATTCTTTGCAACTCTGAATATATCGTTGTTATGAAGATTTGCGCCCTGGCCGACCAGTCTCCAGTTTTCCTGTCCCGCCTTCCTGACTTCAGCCTGTCCGGTCAGACTTTTAAGTGTCACATATTCCTCTGCGAAACATATATGAATGCAAAGCAGCAAACCCAAAAGTGATTTAACATAACTTCCCGAACCGATAGTCATATTCGTCTCCTCTATTCTGAGCCTTCTTGAACAGGTTACTTAATACCATGGTGTTCAGTCGCGTAAATACCGTGCAATTTCGCCCGAAACCTGATCAATGGCTCGTTTGATCGATGTTCCTATCAATGATGATGTAAAAGTTGAATCATTCATGTCACATTTCAGTTTACCGATTTCTTTCCAGGTGTTGTGGGGAACATTGTCACCCCGGCTTTTTACGCTAATTGTATTGTCATACTTGACCTTTTCACCCGCAACATCGATGAGACTGCACCGGATTTCGATAATTGCATCGGAATACTCATTATAATCATCGGCCTTTGGAGTAACTTTGGCATGCTGAACGATATCAAATACGGTGATTTCGCCGGTAACAACATAGTGAGCCTTTTCTTTCATGCCGATCTCCACGGGGTTCTCTGCAGAAAGAGTGGTTACGACAGCTTTCATCCCCGGGGTTTCTTTATCGATCCTTGATGCCATAAATTGGGCAAAAAGGGAGCCGATATCCCAGGAGCCCCGGTAAGTGGAAATATTGGCAAAGGGTACTACTGCGGTTTTCTGCTCGAGTTTTCCTGAGATAATTGCTTTTGTTCGCTGTGATTTTTCTTTCTGCTTTTTCATTTCTTCGGTGAGAACGGCAAGGGGAACCCACGTTTTTAATTCTTTGATGTCCTTTTTGAGTACCGGGGATGGTTTTATGGGGTCGGTATTGATTGCAATTGAGGTTTGGTATCCTGAACGGACAAACACCGAAACATTTCGAAGAATATTGCGGGTAAGGACCGTTCCGTTGATTACTATAAGCGCCGTTTTCCCACTCTCTTTATCGGCGGCTACACAGAAGGAGGTGCCCCGAATAGCAACTACCGAAGTAGGTGAGTAGACTTTAGTATCATAGCGTTTGTTTCCGAGTGCAGGCAGGACTTCTCTAATGATAAAAAACGCAGCGCCGTAAAAGACCGTTATATGCTGTGATATCAATGATGGTTTTTTATTTTCATGAAGGTTTACGAGGAGTTGGGTTTGTTCCTTTAAATAGACATGATCCTCATTTCCCCACTTCAGCTTTGCAGTTGAGTGTGCGGCTGTTCGTATGATATCGTTGTTATGCAGCTCGGTGCCTTCTTTAACGGGAAACCATTTGCCTTTTCCCGCCCGCTGTACCTGCGCTTTGCCGGTAAGCGAATCGAGCATTACTGAAGATGCCGGTGATGCAAATGATGCAAAGAGCAGGAAAAGACAGACTGAAATGCCCGAAAAATCGGTTTTTTGCATTATCCCTCCTTTACAGGTATATATTTCTATATTATACCGATGATTGAGGGGATATTTCAAGTGTGAAGCCGAATGGGGAAAAGTTTGTAGTTGAAGGTTGAATACTCATCCCGAGGTTCACGCACTTAACCGCCGGCCACTCGTAGATTAATTTATATTATTTTAGTTTGTTATACAGTGAACGGTTGAGAAACAAATTGCACACAAGGTGAATATATACTGAAAGGACCCATAGTATGCCGAAATTACGAAGCGCAACCACAACTGAAACCCGCAGGATGGCCGGCGCGCGGAGCTTGTGGCGGGCCAATGGAATGAAAGATGAGCAGATGGGGAAACCGGTGATAGCTATTGTCAATTCATTTACCCAGTTTGTTCCCGGTCATGTTCACCTGCACGAGATCGGCCAGAAGGTGAAAGCTCTTATTGAAGAACAGGGCTGTTTTGCTGCGGAGTTCAACACCATTGCGATTGACGACGGTATTGCCATGGGGCATAACGGCATGCTCTATTCGCTTCCTTCACGGGAGCTGATTGCCGACAGTGTCGAGTATATGTGCAATGCTCATTGTGTCGATGCCATGATTTGTATCTCCAATTGCGACAAAATCACTCCCGGTATGCTTATGGCGGCCATGCGGTTGAATATTCCCTCCATTTTTGTTTCCGGAGGCCCTATGGAAGCCGGTGTCCGGGGCAAGAAACGGTATGACCTTATCGATGCCATGGTGAAGGCTGCCGATAAGAGCATTCCCGATAAAGAGGTCGCTGAGATCGAACAGGTTGCCTGTCCCACCTGCGGCTCCTGTTCCGGCATGTTTACGGCAAACTCGATGAATTGCCTTACCGAGGCGCTTGGTTTGGCTTTGCCTGGAAACGGAACAATCGTCGCTACCCATAAAAACCGGATCAGGCTTTTCGAGAAGGCGGCTCAACAGATTGTGGAAATGGCCAACAGCTATTATTTCGACAACGACAGCAGTGTGTTACCCCGGTCGATTGCGATCAAGGATGCTTTTCTGAATGCCATGTCACTGGATATAGCCATGGGCGGATCAACCAATACCGTGCTCCATCTGCTTGCGGTTGCCCAGGAGGCCGGTGTCGATTTTACTGTGAATGATATCGACCGCCTTTCGCGTAAAATCCCGGTTCTCTGCAAGGTCGCCCCGAGTTCATCCTACCATGTTGAAGATGTTAATCGTGCGGGGGGTATTCTTTCGATCATGGGCGAACTGGACAGGGCCGGATTACTTACTACTTCGGTAAACCGAGTCGATTATCCTTCCCTTGGTGATGCACTCGATGCAAATGATATTGCCCGTGATACAGTTGTGCCTGAAGCGCTTGAAAAATGGAAAAGCGCTCCCGGCGGGAAAGGCAGAAATCTGGTGTTGGGTTCACAGGATGCCATGTACGATTCGCTGGATACCGACCGGGAAAAGGGGTGTATCCGGGATATGGAGCACTGTTATTTCAAGGATGGCGGCTTGTGTGTGCTGTTCGGAAATATCGCATCAAAGGGCTCCATTGTCAAAACCGCTGGCGTCGATCCTTCGATATATAAATTCTCCGGAACGGCTAAGGTCTATCATTCCCAGGATGCCGCATGTGATGGTATCCTGAATGGTGAAATCAAGCCCGGCAATGTTGTGGTTATTATTTATGAAGGTCCTAAAGGCGGTCCCGGAATGCAGGAGATGCTCTACCCGACATCGTATATAAAATCAATTCATCTCGACAAAGAATGCGCCCTTATCACCGACGGTCGGTTTTCCGGCGGTACCGCAGGGTTGTCAATCGGACATGTCTCCCCCGAAGCCGCTTCAGGAGGAGAAATCGGTTTGCTCCGTGAAGGCGATACAGTCGAGATCGACATTCCGAACCGTTCTCTGAATGTTAAAGTTTCGGATGGTGAACTCGCCCAACGCCGGAAAGAAGAGGAGGCAAAGGGAAAGAAAGCATTCAAACCTGTTCGTGACCGGACCGTTTCAAAAGCCCTGCAGGCCTATGGTTTGTTTGCCGCAAGTGCGGACCTTGGGGCGGTGAAAGTCTTGCCGGAAACACACTAAAAAATCGTCCTCGAAGAAAAGAAGAGGACGATGATAATTAGATCAGGAAGGATTAGCATGAAAAAACAACCAGCCAAAACACTCGACAATCTGATTACAAGCTATCCCTCTTTGGAGGGCTGCAAGAATGATATCGAAAAAGCTTTTTCCTATATTGCCACCTGCTATCAAAACGGCAAAAAGCTTCTTGTTTGCGGCAACGGCGGAAGTGCTGCAGATTCGGAGCATATTGTCGGTGAACTGATGAAAGGTTTTATTATTAAAAGGGAGATTCCTGAACAGGATATGGAACGGTTGAAAAAATCCGGCGCAGCCGACTGGCAATTTCTTTCAAATAATCTCCAGCGAGCGCTCCCGGCAATCTGCCTGAGCAGCCAGACCGCACTCACCACGGCGTTCTCCAATGATATCGGCAATGACATGGTATACGCACAACAGGTGTACGGCTACGGTGTTGCCGGTGATGTCTTTATAGGAATCAGTACCTCGGGAAATTCTACCAATGTAGTCAATGCCATAAAAATCGCCCGGGCGTTCGGCGTATACACAATCGGCATGACCGGTGAAGATGGTGGGGTGATGAATGATATCTGCGATGTTGCTATCCGGGTGCCTGTCCGGATAACATTCAAGGTACAGGAACTGCATATGCCGGTGTACCATGCTTTGTGTGCTATGCTCGAAGAAGAATTTTTTGGATGTTGAATTCGTGCATAGAAAAGTATGCTTGATTGTGCCTGAATCAGCGAATCCGGTTGGATGACCACGCCGATGCACCAGACAGTTATGTCGCTCGGAATATGGGCTATAATTTCCTTGACGCCATCGTTCCCCTGGTATGGCCGGACTCCCGAACCCTCCTCTTTTATTTGACATCCTCACTTAAACATGATACACTTTTCACCATGAACACACTTCATGCTGTTTTCCTGTAATCTTTAATTCCTGTCTCATTATGCAAAATTCGGCAAAAATCCTTGTTGTTGATGATGAACTTGCAATGAGGGAGATAATACAGAATACTCTTAATAAAGAAGGGTTTGCCCTCGAAATAACCGACAATGTTCCTGAAGCACAGTTATATATCGAAAAAAGCGACTTTGATCTGCTTCTCACCGATTTGAATATGCCGGGGGTAAACGGGATCGAACTGGTGAGATTTATCAAAGAAAAATCCCCCTCCACCAGTGTTATTGTCATTACCGCGTTCCCTGATAATGAAAAGGTCAAAGAGATGCAGGAACTCGAGGTCGATTCCTTTATAATCAAACCCTTTTCGCTCAGACAATTACGGTATTCGGTTTATGGCGCTCTTGAGAAGCGGCGGACGGTTGAAACAAATCAGGAGATCGGTTTGACTGTCGATTCAAACAATGACCTGGGGCTTATCGGGGTTTCACCGTATATTAAAAAGTTACGCACCGAAATTCTCCTCATGGCTGCAGGTGATTTCCCGGTGTTGGTTCAGGGAGAATCCGGGACCGGTAAGGAGATCATTGCCCATGCGATTCACAACAACAGCAGCAGGGGCAATGAACGGATTATCACCATCAACTGCGGCGCCATTCCGCATCACCTGGAAGAATCTGAATTTTTCGGCTATGCCAAAGGTGCCTTTACCGGTGCACACTCTTCCAAGCAGGGGATTTTAGAGAGTGCAAACAAGTCGACTGTTTTTCTGGATGAAATCGGTGAACTGTCACTTTCTGTCCAGGCAAAATTTTTACGGGTACTTGATATAGGAGAGTATGTACGGGTAGGGGATGTAAGTCCGAGAAAAGTTGATATCCGGATAGTCAGTGCGACGAACCGCAATCTTGAAGATATGGTTGAAGAAGGTACTTTTCGGAGAGATCTCTATTATCGACTTAAAGGCGCGGGAATAGGAACCCTGTCACTGCCTCATCATAAGGAAGATATTCCCTATTTAGTCCGCTACTTTCTGAAAAAATATCATAGTGGAAAAGAAATTACCCCCGATGCCATGGCTTTGCTGTACGAGAATAAATGGCCGGGGAATATCCGGGAACTGAAACATACGGTCAATCTTCTCTGCGCACGGGGAAGAGACCAGAAACGAATAAACAGCAGTGTCGTCAAATCGGTCCTTCATATCGAAGAAACCAAAGAGCAGAGCCTTCCCTACACCCAGGCAAAAAGCGAGTTCGAAAAAAAGTACTTCACCCAGATGCTCCAAAAACATGAGGGGAATGTAAGTCATGTTGCCCGTGAGGTCGGAATGCATCGGCCAAATTTACTCCGTAAACTGAAAGAACTCGAGATTTCTCCCGATACGTTTCGTGCAGCCCAGGCTGCAAGTTAACTGAATCTCTCGAATGTGTATTATTGATTTCCATTCATTATTGTATCCTTTCATTTATTCATCGCTGTATTTCACCACTCACCATTCATCCTTCCGTATCAAAATCATACACCCTGATATCGTCGGGGTATGTAGATTGTAACTGCCTGTAAATTAAACACTTGCAGTAGTTTATTACATATCTGAAGATCAGTATTTTTTAACCTGTATCATCATGAGACAGGTCATATATCGCTTGCGGAAAAAAGTGTTGTCGGAATGATACACCAATAGAGCAGGCTATGAGTTTAAACAGGTACAATTGGCTGTTTTTTTGTCTTTTAAGGGCAATCAGTGCGGTTGGTATGATAATTGATTAGATTATGATCTCCGAAAAGACAACCATTTTAAAGGAGTATGTCATGGTATCGTACGAACAGGATGTTTGCACAGAGAAAGGGAAAACAATGAATGGTTTTAGGAGTGATGAATTGCTTACCAGATATATCCATGCTCTTTATGACGACACCTTTGAAAAAAGCGGACCGTATTTTAAGCGCCATTTCAATTCACGGTCTTTTCTTGATCTTTATATATCGATTCTTGAGCAGCACATTGTGAAATAGCAGGGAATAATCTCGAGTCAAGGAGAATAGCTATGTATAGGGTATTGCTGGCGGATGATGATCATTTTTGCCTCAGGGCGCTGAAAAAATATCTAGGGGATATCGGTTGTAATGTTTCTATCGTGGATAACGGTAATGATGCTTTTGAAGTGATGCAAAGGGAAAATTTTGATCTTTTTATCGGAAATTATCATCTTCCGGGAAAATCATGTGAACGGTTAATTCCCGAATTGCGTGCTCGAGGATGGGATACCCCCTCTATTCTGATGACCGGCGACATAACCGAAGAGACTGAACGCAACGCACGCCAATTGTCGCCGGTCTTCTTTTTTGTGAAACCAATAAACCTTCCCGACCTGAAAGCTGTTGTGTATAAAGTTTTGGAAAAAGATAAAACTACTGCCGTTTCCAATGAAAATGTATCGGGAACGAAATGAAAGATACTCGGGGGAGTAAGAAATACATGACTCAAAAAAATGATTCTATTGAAAAAACCTTGAACCGGGTTGCATCACAACTGCCCCTTTTAGATAAATCCGATCTTACCTCCCTTACGGAGATCATGGGAGCGATGGAACAGTTAGCGGGGACGGACAATTTGCCGAAGGCATTTTGCAGTATGGCCGACCGCGCTGCAAAGCTGGCCGAAAATATTATCATGGATGAGACAGCTTTTGATACCGGATGTTCAAAGTTGGGGGAATGTGTCGATAAGATGTCCAAAGCCCTCTTTGCCATGGATAACAACGGTGAAGTTAAAAAAGAGGGGAACAAAACAGTAGCTGATCCGGATGATAACAGCGGGGAAGACAATAGCGACAAAGGGAAAAAGAAAACCGGCAAACAGCAAAAGAAACAGGATAATGACGCAGCTAAAAAGCTTATCGATTCCTTTGATGAGGATGTTGAAAGCGACAGGGCCGTAAGTATGAAATCCGGTGATGGACAGGGTGGGACAATTAATTTCCCCGAGGATCTCAAGGAGCTTGCCACCAGGTTTGCGGCACAACAGATGCCGGTTGTGGAAGATTTTGAAGCCTATATTCTGGAGTATGAGAAAGGAGCTCCTCAGGCCAAAGGCGCCATCAAAAGAGTCCTCCATACCTGGAAAGGTGAATTTGGTGTTTTGGATCTGAGAAATTATTCGAAACTTATTCATGATGTTGAAGAGGCTTTTGAAAACGGATCATTTACAGGGGATAACCTTTTCAAACTCAAGGATCTGCTTGCTTCACGAATAAGTGATTTGACATCAGGATCGGTTGCCGATATAAGCGAAAAAGATACCACTGCTGTATTTGGAAACAACTGCGGCCGTGATAACACGGAAAGTGTCCCCACTGACGCCACGGGGGATCAACAAGCTACCGCCTCATGTGAAGAACAGCCATCAACAACCTTACCTTCTTCTCAATCGAATGCACAGCCTGAACAAGCATGTGTAGCTGTTGATCCCTCGCTTATTAAAGACTTTGTCACCGAATCACGGGATCATATCAATAGTGGGGAATCGCTGCTTTTAGAGCTTGAGAATGATCCGGCGAATCCCGAACATCTA
This sequence comes from Chitinivibrionales bacterium, assembly GCA_014728215.1. Lineage (NCBI taxonomy): Bacteria > Pseudomonadati > Fibrobacterota > Chitinivibrionia > Chitinivibrionales > Chitinivibrionales bacterium. The sequence continues at coordinate 86,362 of WJLZ01000086.1, read as the reverse complement.
AACAGTATTTTCCGTTCCTGCCATACGGTTAAAGGGGTTGCGGGCTTTTTAGCGCTCAAAGAGGTGAGTGAACTTGCTCACAGCATGGAAAATGTAATGGATATGGCTCGCAAGGGAAATCTCATACTTGAGCCGGTTCATATAGATCTCCTGCTCGAATCGATGGATTGTTTAAAAGAGTTTATCGCTATTGTTGAAAATACCCTGAGTGGTGAAGCCTATTCGTTACCTGAATCCTACCGGAGCATAATGGAAAGGTTGGCCTCACCCCGTTCGCTCGGTGAAAAACCGAATATAGCACCGGCGTCATCACCCGATAAAAAGGTGGGAGAAATTCTTGTAGAGAAAGGAACTATTTCGGCAGAAGAAATTGAAGGAGCGTTGGAGGCTCAGAAAAAAGGTGATGGCAGAAAAATCGGTGAAATACTTATTGAAAACAAAAAAACGTCAAGCCGGCAAGTTGCGGGCGCACTTGCGAGCCAGAATGCGGCCCGGAAACCGGTTGTGGAAGAAACTATACGGGTCCCTGTTGACAGACTGGACCAGCTTGTCGATGCTATCGGTGAAGCGGTTATTGCTCAATCGATGATTGCTGCAGATCCGGCTGTTATGGAAGCACGAAATCAGAAACTGGAGAAAAAGATCGCTCAAACAAGCTTGATCATGCGCCAGGTACAGGAACTTTCAATGGCCCTTCGAATGGTATCGATTAAATCCACATTCCAGAAGATGGCCAGGCTGGTACGGGATCTTTCGAAAAAATCCGGGAAGGAAGTTAATTTTGTTACTGACGGCGAAGAGACTGAGCTTGACAAGTCTGTTGTCGAGAATATCGGTGACCCCCTTATTCATATGATTCGCAACTCGGTGGACCATGGTATTGAAGATTCGAAGGAAGGCCGTATTGCCGCCGGAAAAGATCCTGTCGGTATTGTCAAACTCAGTGCTTTCCATAAGGCGGGAAGCATTTATATCGAGATTTCCGATGACGGCCGTGGGCTGGACAGGGATTCGATATTAAAAAAAGCGGTAAAACAGGGGCTGGCCAGAGAGGATGACAAGTTATCCGACCAGGAGATCTACCAGTTCATTTTTGCCCCCGGTTTTTCGACGGCGAAGAAAATTACCGATGTCTCCGGAAGAGGGGTCGGCATGGATGTTGTCAAGAGAAATATACAGTCCCTACGGGGGTCCGTCGAAATACAATCAGAACCGGGAAAAGGAACGACCTTTTCGATCAGGTTGCCGCTGACTCTGGCGATTATCGATGGTATGATTGTGCGGCTTAAGGAGGAATCCTATATCGTACCGACCTTATCGATTATTGAATCACTCAAGCCTCAGGAGAAACAGATTGAATCGATCATGGGCAGAGGTGAAATGATGAAGGTGCGGGGTGAGTTGCTCAACTTTGTACGATTGTCCGGGATTTTCGGAACCAATGGGACAAAAACCGACCCCAGAGAAGGTATTGCCATTATTGTGGAAGATATGATCGGTAAACGGATCGCTCTTCTGGTCGATGAGATTCTTGGACAGCAACAGGTAGTAATTAAAAGCCTGGGCCACGGTCTGGGCGATCATCCGGGTGTTGCCGGCGGCGCTATCATGAGTGACGGCAATGTTTCGCTCATCCTCGATATCGGAGAAATAGTAAAACTGGCAGGGGAATAAAGAAAAAATGAAGAGGGCTACCAGGATATCGAATTTTCAATATAATTACCATACTGTTTCGGATTTCGGATTTCGAGTATCGGATTTCGAATTTCGATTTTAATCCCCCAAGGAGGTGTGTTTCATGTCACAAAACACTCATACTGATACAGCGGCCGAAGTATCGGATATCGGAAAGAAACTGTCCGGCAAATATCTGACCTTTATACTGGGTGACGAAGAGTACGGTCTTGAGATTCTCAAGGTACAGGAGATCATCCAGATGCAGAAGATAACCAAAGTGCCGAAGGCACCGGAATTCGTGCGTGGCGTGATCAATTTGCGGGGAAAAGTCATTCCCGTGATCGAGTTGCGGGCCAAATTCTGCATGGCGTCTCAGGAAGATACCGATAAGACCTGTATAATTGTCGTACAGATCGAGTCCAAGGGGAATCCGGTGACTATGGGTATTATTATCGATGAAGTTAAGGAAGTTCTGGATATTAAGCCCGATGAAATTGAGGAAGCGCCCACTTTCGGATCAAGTATCGATACCGATTTTATCATGGGCATAGGAAAGCTCGGTGAAAATGTAAAGATGTTACTCGATATACAGCGGGTACTTTCGGGAAATGAAGTTGATATGTTGTCGAATATGTAAAACCGGCTTTTTTCCAAAATGGTCATCTATACGAAGTGTAAAAGTGACAATAAAATGACGGTAAAGAATTTGCATCTATTGGTTAAGCATCATATGGACAATCCCTCTCCTTCACGAAAGGAAGGAGAGGGGTTGTCGTTTTAATACCATTTACAATGAGTTGTGCTGATGGATAAAAAGATATTCATTCAATTCCGGGATATCATCTATGCCGCCGCCGGTATCTCTCTTAATGAAAAAAAAGAAGCCCTGGTGAGTGCCCGGATTGCCAAACGTATGCGGGCACTTGGTATGGAAGAACATGAAGAGTATCTGCAGTATGTCCAGAATGATAAAAACGGTGAAGAAATTGTTCAACTGCTGGATGCTGTTTCAACCAATGTCACGCACTTTTTCAGAGAAAACGAACATTTTGATTTTTTAAGCGAAGCGATGTCTCAATGGCTCGAACAGGGGCAGCGGCGATTCAGGTACTGGTCTGCAGGCTGTTCTTCGGGAGAGGAACCCTATTCGATCGCAATGACTCTTCTCCAGACCCTGGATGGCCGGACGTCCGACATGCGGATTCTGGCAACCGATATTTCGACACGAATTCTTGCTGCAAGTATGGCTGGTGAGTATTCGGCCCGTAAAATTGAAAATGTTTCTCCCTTTTTACGGGAACGGTATTTTGTTAAACAAGGAAGAAACACTACGGCAGTGTATAGAGTAAAGGACCAGTTAAAGAAAATGATCCTTTTCAAAAGACTCAATCTGTCGGTTGTACCCTTTCCCATGCAAGGACCTATGGATACGATATTCTGCAGAAATGTCATGATTTATTTCGATAACGAGGTGCGGAAACGGCTTTTAAACGAATTCTATCGCCTTCTGAAACCCGGTGGGTATCTCATGGTTGGCCATGCCGAGAGCTTGACGGGTATGCTCAGTGGATTTAAATGTGTCAAGCCATCGGTTTATGTAAAAGCATAGAAGAACGTAATAATGAAAAAGACAGAACTCAACGAGAAATTTACGGATCTTCTGACTGTTATCCAGTTCACCGAACGGGTATGTACAAAATTGTATGCCGATCTCGATGAAAACCGGATTTATGAAACAGTTATACAAGAATTTAATAGAATGGAAGACTTTATTGTTACTATCTTCGTCGCAAACTGCCGCAGTTCACGGTTGCGATTATTTGGTACAACACTTCCACCCGCAATCATTGCAGCATCCGAAAAAACGACAGGTATTTTACTGCAAAATCTTGAGATTGATTTAACCAAAGCGGAACATTACCAACGGACTGTCTGTAAGGGTGAAACTGTACTTGTTGACGGTAGAGAAATAATGCGTGAGCTTGTGCCTGGCGCTGCGGTGGAAAGCATAGGCGAAATAACCGACTTCTGGTCACGAAAAATGGCCATGTCTCCTATCTATGTTGACCGGGAAATTAATGGTATTATCTGTATTTCGGCCCCATTGGAAGCCGAATATTTTGTCCCCACGGTCAGAAACCTCTCTCATCATATTTCTGCAGCGCTTAAACTTGCCGGAGAACATAAGCAGCGGACTGCTTTAGAAAAGCGTTTGAGTGAAAGTGAAGAACGCTATCGTTCATTGATCGAAAATACCGAGGATATTACCTACTTTGCCGATTTGAACGGCAACCTGATATACATCAGTCCGCAGGTACAGAGTTATGGATATACTCAGGAAGAGCTTGTGGATAAAAATATTCTGGAGTTTATCCATCCTGAAAGTCAACAAGACGTAGATCTGAATTTTCTTGAATTAATCAGTAATGGCAGAGATGGTGCGAATGAATTTCGACTGGTTTCAAAGGATGGAAAAACCTACTGGTTTGAAGACAGAAGCAAAGCCCGGAAAGACAGCGAGGGTGAGATTGTCGGTGTTTCCGGGATACTTCGCAATATAACCGAACGGAAAGAAAATGAGGAAGAGCTGCAGAGGATAAACAAAAAACTTGCTCGAACGGTTGCCCATGCCGAATTATTTGCCAAGGATGCAAAGGAGGCGAATGAAGCAAAAAGTAAGTTTTTGGCGAATATGAGTCATGAAATCAGGACGCCCCTGAACGGTATTATCGGTATGGCCGAACTGATAGGGGAAACACATTTGACAACAGAACAGCTCGAGTATCTCGATATCATAAATAACTCGTCACGGTCTCTGGTTGAGTTAATCGACGAGATACTCGATTTCTCAAAGATCGAAGCCGGCAAAATGAATCTCATGCACAGGCCCTTTTCTCTTGAAGAGGTTTGTGATGAGATTGCAGATCTCCTGGCCAAACATGCCTTTGATAAGGGACTTGAATTTATCTGTTTCAAGCATCCTGCAATACCGGATCTGCTTTTCGGCGATAAATCAAGGTTGCAGCAAATACTCCTGAATATCGCCGGGAATGCCGTGAAATTTACCAACCGGGGTGAAGTTCGAATCGGGGCTACAAAAAAACATGAAACGCATTCTCATGTACTTGTCGAATTTGAGATACAGGATACCGGTATTGGTATCAAAGAAGAGAACATGCACCTTATGTTCCAATCTTTTTGTCAAATCGATTCCTCGACAACCCGAAAATATGGAGGCGCCGGATTGGGGCTTGCCATTGCAAAAAAACTTATCGATTGCATGCAGGGTGAAGTCGAAGTGGAGAGCACCGAGGAAGAGGGCACTCTGTTTCGAATTACCATGACTTTCGAAAAAGCCGGAAAAGAAAAAACTATTCTGTCTCCTTCACCACCGCTTAAGGACAAAAAGATTGCGCTTGCGGTTGAAAGTAAATCCCTGCGAAATATTTTGGTGGAATATATCACTTTCTGGGGCGGGACTGCAGAAAATTGTGATGATATCGCTGCCCTTGTCAAGGAAAATGGAAAGGATTTGAAGCAGAAAAATCCATACCTTGCTGCGATCATTGAATCCAGGCTGCTCGAAAAATATTATTCCGAAAAACCGGAGATAAACAATGAATTTCAAATGAAAGCCATTGTGATAAATGAAATGTTTCCGGGTACATCAAATCTAACTGATAAATACAAAATCGGCACAGCGGCAATTGTGCAAAAGCCGGTCAAAGGAATGCGATTAAAAGACGCCATAATAGCGGCATGTCGCAATAATGAACCACCTATGGAGAACTGCAGGGTTGAAAAGTGCAGGGAAATCGATGTTACACGGCGGAAAACAAGAGTTTTGCTGGCCGAAGATAATGAAACCAACCAGAGAGTTGCGGTGTATATATTCAATCGTATAGGATGTACGGTTGATATTGTCGAGAGCGGAAAGGAAGTACTGGAGGCATTAAAATCGAAGTCCTATGATATTGTTTTTATGGATATTCAAATGCCGCTCATGGATGGTATTGAAGCAACAAGGATTATCCGCAATTCACCCGTATTACCTTCTCCTGTCCGCTCGATACCGATCATTGCCATGACGGCCCACGTACTGTCGGAAGACCGTCAAAGATGTATTGAAGCGGGTATGACCGATTATATTGCAAAGCCGATTACATCAGAGAATCTCAAAAAAGCGCTTGAGCTGGTAAAAACCTCTGAGAAATGCTTAACGATACGAAAGGGTTTGAAGAAAAGTTTTATCGTGGAGAATGAGGTGTTCAACCGTCGCGAATTTTCCAGCCGGATGGAAGGTGACGCAGAGCTGGTTTGGAGAGTGTTGAAGGTTTTTCTGGGTGATGTTCCGGTTCAGATTCAGTCATTATGGACACATCTCACTGCTGTCGATTGCAAAGCGATAAGCAGGCAGGCACATAAAATCAAAGGGGCATGCAAAAATATTGAAGCCCGGTCGATGGCTGACATTGCGGCAAAACTCCAGGAGGCGGGACATAACGCCGATCTCGGTGAAATTACACAGCTTATCGAAAAACTTGAACTGGAGTTCAGAATATTAAGGATTGTATTGTCGTCAATAGATCCCAAGAGAATGCTTTTGTACGCAAAGGAGAGAGTCGATGAAAATGCTTGTGGTTGAAGATGATTTTAACAGCCGGAAATTACTGTTGAATATGCTGCTTTCCTATGGTGAATGTGATGTTGCCGTTGATGGAAGAGAGGCTGTTCGCGCTGTAAAAATATCCTGGAACGAACAGAAACCTTACAAACTCATTTTTCTGGATATCATGTTGCCCGAGATGGATGGGCATGAGGTATTGAAAAAAATACGGGAATTGGAGGAAGAAAAAGGGTTTCGATGTTCGGATGGTGTTAAAATTGTCATGACGACTGCTCTGGATGACAAAAAAAACATCATGCAGGCATTTAGGCATCAATGTGAAGGCTATCTGGTCAAACCGATCACGCGTGCCAAGCTCGAGGCTCAATTACAGGAACTCGGTTTACTTTGATCTAAAACAGAACGTCGCAATAAGAAATGACAGGTATTGAATAATGAATGAAGAAGCAACCAGGTCTGCAGCAATTATCAATGACGATATTACCCAGCTTACTACTATGACTGCTTTGCTGGAAAAACATGGTTATACAATTATTCCGTGTACGAGCGCCGAATATGCATTGGAAGAGCTTTCTAAAAGAACTCCACCGGATATCATTATAACCGATATTCAAATGCCCGGTATTGATGGATGGCGGTTTTGCCAGATTATCAGATCCAAAACATATAAGAAGCTTAATTCGGTACCGGTGATCATGATTTCTGCGGTGTTTAAGGATGAAGATGTTCACCGGGTAAGCAGCGAAATCGGGGCGGATGCATTTTTGCCCGTGCCGGTAAATCCGGAATCGCTGTTGAATACAATCGAAAACCTTCGTGAAAAAAAAAGGGAATCAAAGAAAACAAGCGTACTCATAGGAGGCCCGGTTTCGGCCGATCGGAAAAAACTGGTTAATGCTTTTGCCGCTCATGGATACAAAGTAATTACCGCTTCCGACATGTCCCACACGATACAGCAATATAAAAATGCCCAACCTTCGGTCGTGGTGATTTCTGATGACCATTCTCTCTCGGGGGGGGTAGAGGAAACAATTCAGGAAATGAGGCAAATGGATTACACTGTCACACTTATTTGCTGTATACCCGATTCGAAAAAAGAATTATGCAAACACTATGTACAGGCTGGTGCGGATGCATGTCTTCAGCCGCCTTTTATTGATAATTATCCGGTGATTCTCTGCGAAAAAATAATGAGGGAACGAGCCTTTGTAAAGGTTGAAGAGCTTTTACGAAAGCGGACCTGGGAATTGGAAGAGAGTAGAGAGAAATATAAAACCATGATGGATTCCATGGTCGATCCTATATATATATGCTCGCCCGATTATGGAATTGAATATGTCAACAAGGCGATGATCAGGCTGATCGGTTCCAATCCCCTGGGAAAAGAATGCTATGCTTCCATATTCGGCAATACATCACCCTGCTCCTGGTGCCGGTTGGCGGAAATAAAAAAGGGAGAAAATGTTCAATTTGATATTGAAAGCGATGCGCTCCATAAGCAATTTCGGGTTACAGCAGCCCCTCTGAACCACCCCGACGGTAAAACATCGCAGCTCTCGATTCTTCACGATATAAGTCAGGAAAAGGAACTGGAAAACCGTCTGCGGCATGTACAGAAGATGGAAGCGCTGGGGCATTTGGCCGGGGGGGTGGCACACGATTTTAATAATATTCTCGGGGCCATTCTCGGATATGCGGATATGGTCAGAGAAAATAATGTCGATGAGAGTGGTACGCCGGTCGATAAAACCCTTGGCCGGCGGATGGATACCATTATCAAGGCCACCAATAGGGCTGGTGCATTGGTAAAGCAATTGCTGGCATTCTCCCGTCAGGGGAAATATCTCAATGATCCAACCGATATTCATCATACCCTTAAAGAGGCTGTAACGCTTCTCGAACGGACAATCGACAAAAGGATATCGATAGAGATTATGCCCAACGCCGAACGATCAATTATTACCGGTGATCCTCATCAACTACTCAATGTGTTTTTAAACCTGGGAGTCAATGCGCGTGATGCCATGCCCGGCGGTGGCAAGCTCGTTTTCAAGACACGATGTCTCGATATTTCGCTGCAATCAAAATTGAGCAGAGCGGAGGAAATAGAACCCGGACCATGCATCTGTATAGACGTAAGCGATACCGGTGAGGGAATACCTGCTCATGTTATCGGAAAGATATTCGATCCCTTTTTCACTACCAAAGGACAGGGAAAGGGTACCGGTCTTGGACTGGCGGGTGTGTACGGCACGATTAAAAATCATCGGGGGCATATCGAAGTGGATAGTGCATCGGGACAGGGAACGGTGTTTACTATTTATCTCCCCTTGGCTTCAGTGGCGGAAGCCGGCAGACACATTGCTCCGGAATACAAACCGCTCCAGCGGAATGGTTCGGGGACAATTATGGTGGTTGATGATGAGGATGCCATACGTGATGTGGCACGGGATATACTCGAGGCACAGGGATATAGGGTCGTCACTTTTGTTAATGGAAGGAAGGCGATTGATTACTACAGAGAGCATTTTGCCGAAGTCGACCTGGCAATAATCGATATGATCATGCCGGAATGTAACGGGAGCCGGTGTTTTAATGAATTGAAAGCGATTCATAACAAAATCAAAGCCGTTCTGACAACCGGATACAGTACCAGCAGTGAGGCGGGAGATATGAGCGATGACGGCATTTTGTATCTGCTCAAAAAACCGTTTTCGAAAAATGATCTGCTTGAGGCTGTCCGGGCGGCATTGCACGATGAAAACTTCAATCCTGAAGCGGTCAGAGAATCTTTGAAACGTTAGGAGCAAAAGGAATATATGCAGCAGGATAAAAAAGTGGTACTTGTTGTCGATGATGAAGAGACGATCCGTGAATATATTCGCTTGGTATTGGAGAATGAAGGATATACGGTTATCGAAGCGCAAGACGGTCTACAGGCGCTCAATTTTTTCAAAACCTTCCATATCGATATGATGATCACCGATCTGATTATGCCCGAAAAGGAAGGAATTGAAACAATTGTATCGCTCAGGGCGGAATACCCTGAGGTAAAAATAATCGCGGTTTCAGGAGCAGCATCATCCGACATCTATCTGCAATCGGCTGGCAAATTAGGCGCCGATGCAATAATTCAGAAACCTTTTGACAGAAAAAAGTTACTGCATACGGTTGAAGATTTATTTGGTAAACAATAAGCTCATGATATTCAACAGAATAAAGCTCTAAAAACAAGGAGGTCCGATGGATGTTTCTTATGTAAACCCTTTTATTACCTCAACAATCGAAACATTTAAAACCATGATTAATACCGAGGTCAAACCAGGGGCTCCGCGGGCCAAAACCGAACCCTTTCCCACCCATGATATATCCGGTATTATTGGATTGTCCGGCGATGCCCAGGGGTCGATTGCCATAAGTTTTCCCAAGGTTCTTGCTCTTAAATTCGTTTCCCTGATGACCGGGATGACGATTAAGATCGTCGGTCCCGACTTAACCGACGGGATCGGTGAAATCGCCAACATAATTGCCGGTAATGCAAAACAGCATTTAGACGGACTCAATCTCATGATTTCATTGCCCAATGTAATAATCGGCAAAAGTCATACACTGTCGACACAGAAGGGCGTTCCCACCCTTATTGTGCCCTTTCAATCGCCTTCGGGTGAATTCGTTATGGAAGTTTCTTTGAAAACGTGAGACAGAGGTAAGGATGTAACGTATGAATATACTGATAGTAGATGATCATGAAGAGATAAGACAGATGCTTAGAGAAATGCTTCAGGAAAACGGCTATCATGTTTTTGTAGCCGAAAACGGCAAGCAAGCCATTGATTTGCTTGGTGTCAACAAAATCGACCTTATAATTTCGGATATTTTGATGCCTGAAATCGAGGGAGTTGAATTCATTCTTAGACTTCGTCAATCTAAAATTCCGGTAATTGCCATAAGCGGTCTGCGAAGGGAAGATGTTGTTGCACAATTTTTTGCATCCATTGGTGTCGTTGGTTTCCTGCAAAAGCCTTTTATGGTCAATGATGTTGCTGTACTGGTTAATAATGCCAGGAAGACAAGGAAAATGAAAGAATACAACAAAAACAGCTGAAAAAATCAGGAGGCTTTTTATGAAGATTTTATTGGTTGACGATTCGGCAATAATGCGGAAGATACAGAAAACTCAGCTTAGCGGCATGGGGATAACAGATGTTGTTGAAGCTGGTGACGGACAACAGGCGTTAGACAAGCTGGAAAGCAGTATGCCCGTTGATACTATCTTACTCGACTGGAATATGCCCGTCATGGATGGTATCACATTTTTGAAAAAAGCCAGAGAAAATGCTGCGTACAAGGATGTAAAAATAATCATGTGCACATCGGAATCTGAAAAACCAAAGGTTGTCGAAGCGCTGAAAACCGGCGCAAACAATTACATTGTTAAGCCGTTTACGCCTGAAGCTTTGAAAGAGAAACTCGGAATATAGAAAAACAGCAGATACACAAAAATGAAATATATTGTCGGCGTATCAGACATGAAAGCGTGCAGGGGAAATGGTGACATGATTGTCACCCATGCCCTCGGTTCCTGTATCGGCATCGCCATTCACGACCCGGTTGCCGGAGTTGGCGGCATTCTGCATTACATGCTGCCGCTGTCAAAGGTCGATCCACCCAAAGCTCAGAAGAATCCATTTATGTTCGGTGACACGGGTATTCCTCTTTTGTTCAGGGAGGCCTATAAGCTTGGAGCAAAAAAGGAAAATCTTCGGGTGGTAATGGCAGGAGGCGCCCAGGTTTTCGAAAAAAAAGATTTCTTTGATATCGGTAATCGAAACATTGTTATTGCCCGTAAAATGTTCTGGAGAAACGGCGTAATGATCGCTGCAGAACATGTCGCTGGCCATATACCACGGACATTGTATCTGGATGTGGATACCGGAGAGAGCTGGTTCACCAGTCATGGACAAAGAGGTGATCTATGATCGGCATTCAGGAAATAATCAAAAAATCTGAAGAACTGCATCCATTGCCCCGGTCGGCATGTAAGTTGGCGGAAGTGGTTGCGTCTGCAAAGAGCTCGGTCGATGATATCGTTACGGTAATTGAATACGACCAGGCGCTTACCATTGATGTGCTTAAATTTGCGAATTCGGTATTTTCCTCGTCGAACACACCGGTGTCTTCAATCAAAAATGCCGTAATCCGCCTTGGCGGCGCCCGTATTCTCGAACAGATTGTCGCACGGAATGTCAAAAACAGTATCAGCAAGCCGGTGCCTTCCTATGGATATTCGGAAGATGAACTCTGGCGACATAGTGTCGCTTCAGCAACCGCCGCCGAAATTATGAACAGCTTTGTTGAAATAAGTATCGAAGGGGTTGCATTTACCGCGGCGCTGCTTCATGATATCGGAAAGCTGGTGTTGGGGAGAAACGCCGGGCAAGCGATGATGGACCGGGTATGGCAAAGAGTTGTTAATGAGTCATGCACCTGTGCCGAAGCTGAATATTTTGTCTTTGGCTTCACCCATGCAGATATCGGCGCCGAGATTATGGCACAATGGAAATTGCCCGAAATAATCATCACCGCAGTAAAGTATCACCATAGCCTCGATGAAAATGTTGCTCTTGAAACCGACTGTGTCCGGATAGCAAATATGGTTGCCCGGTCAATCGGAGAAGGTATCGGATACGAAGGTATGCAGCTGGCTGTCGACAGTTCCATTCAGGAACGGCTTGGGTTGTCACGTGAAAACTTTGAAAAATTATGTGCATCGACAAAAGAAAAATTGGACAATATAATGGAAATGTATGGATGAGGAATCCAACAACCAAATTCACTTTTTCGAGTTTTGAGATTATAATATGATTACCATAAAATTTCGAATTTCGAATTTAACCAGGGAGCGGCCCTATGGCCTATACTATTATGATTGTTGATGATTCGGAGACTATCCGGGCAGTACTGGAACGGGCACTGGCAATGACCAAACTGCCGGTCGATTCGGTACTCCATGCCGATAACGGTATACAGGCTCTGGAACAAATGAAGGAGCGGTGGGTGGATATCGTGTTTACCGATATTCATATGCCTCGGATGAGCGGTATCGAGCTTATCGACGCCATGAATGCTCACGCCGAACTCAAGGAAATTCCTGTTGTAATTGTCTCGACTGAAGGGAGCAAAACGCGCATTACCGAACTCGAGAAAAAAGGTATTAAGGGATATTTGCGGAAACCCTTTACTCCTGAAGCAATCCGGGATGTGATTATTAAAACACTGGGAGGATGGGATGAGTGAATTGAATAATAATGAAGTAGCCTCGCAGGTTATAGCCCGTATTCTTGAAGATGCTGCATTTATTTTCACCGATCGTTTGGATGGGAATGAGATGTCGGAACTGGAACGGTGGAATGCAACAGGATTTTCACTATCCTTTACGGGTGAAAGGTCGGGGTCGCTTTGTATGTGGGCTGATGATTCATTTGCCCGCTATGCCGCCGCCAATATGCTTGGCATTGATGAAAATGATGATGATGCCGAAGATAAGGGTAAAGATGCCATGAAAGAGATTCTCAATATGGTTGTTGGAAATTTTATAACTGCGCTGTATGGTGAAGATCCCATATTTGATCTGGGTATTCCCGAAAGGCTGCCGGATGAATCGCTGGGTGAAGACCTTAACAGCAAAGACACGGTCTGGCTGCAGGCTGAAGGTAATCCGGTCCTTTTTGTTGTTAAAGAAGAATAGCTCTTTTTCGACACTCAAACTTTTTCCACAGTTTTCATTTCAATGATTAAAGTCCTTGTTGTTGATGATTCGGCAATTGTACGGCAGATTCTGTCGAAGGAAATCGATAAGGTAGCCGATATGCAGGTGGTCGCAACCGCGCCCGATCCCTATGTTGCACGGGATAAAGTCATTCGCTACAATCCCGATGTTATGACCCTGGATATTGAAATGCCGAGAATGGACGGCCTCACCTTTCTGCGAAAAATCATGCAGTATTATCCTATTCCCACGATCATTGTAAGTTCACTGACACCCAGGGGGAGTGTGATGTCGCTTGATGCATTGGACCTGGGAGCAATTGATGTTATCTCCAAACCCGGGGCTGCATATACGGTAGGGGATATTTCACCTATTCTTATCGAACAGATTCGCACCGCATCAAAAGTCAATTTCGATACAATTAAGCTCATGCAGAAAGAAAGGATGCAAAGACCGGTAAAATCACTTGCTCTTAAGAAGACGACCAATAAAATTATTGCTATCGGGGCGTCAACCGGTGGAACAGTGGCGATAGAAAACGTCTTATGCCGGATGCCGCGGAATGCGCCGGGTATTGTTATTGTTCAGCATATGCCCGAAAAATTTACAACATCCTTCGCCCAGCGGCTCGATCAGATATGCGATATTGAAGTACGTGAAGCAAAAAACGGCGATTCAATAATTCCCGGGCTGGCACTTATTGCCCCCGGTAATTTTCATATGGTAGTAAAACGAAGCGGAGCCCGGTATTATATCGAAGTTAAAAACGGGCCACCGGTCTACCATCAACGCCCCAGTGTCGAAGTGCTCTTCAATTCGGTAGCTAAATATGTGGGCGCCAATGCTGTCGGCGTCATCCTCACCGGGATGGGTGCGGACGGTGCTACGGGGCTTTCGGATATGAAAGAGGCCGGCGCTCATACCATTGCCCAGGATGAAAAAACCAGCGTGGTCTGGGGAATGCCCGGCGAGGCCGTTAAGATAGGCGCAGCCAGAAAAATATTACCCTTGCAGAAAATTGCCGAAGAAGCCCTTGCGATGGCGCAGAGTGAGTAGGGCAAGGGAAAGAGAGTAGGGGATAATGGACGACGATAATAGATCAGGATGGCGAAGGTGGATAACAGAGTATGACCATCGATATGGCTTCTGACCGCTGACTTGCGTTGAACGAAGATGGTGGATTAAGCCTCAGGTCTGGTTTTCCTTCCTTACTGTATCAAATCAATACATCTCCTTAAAAACACAGCATAAAAAATCTTCTTGTAATTTGTTGCTTTTCAGCAGATTACACGGAATACTTCTCTCAGTCTTTTGCTTAACATGTACACGTGTCTCAATTGGAGACGCCTTGGAGGCACGGACAGCCGGAGGTGTTGCTTTTTTGAGACAGTAACTATATTCCATTTTATTGACAAATGAATTTTTCGGGCTTTTATGAGCAGAAAAGGATACATTGGGATAATGGCACAGTATTTGTATTATAATCGGTATCACTCCGTTATTTTGGTCCTGTAACTCATATGATGAGGGGATAAGAGTATGACTGATGCATCAACGAAAGATAAGATTTCCTGTTCGATAGCAGAAGATAAGATGCTTGCCCGGCTCAGTATCGAAGAGCCGGGAGAGGAGAGAGATAAAATAGCTCCGCAGGATATTCTGGATGAACTTGAGCGTACGGGAATTGTATACAGCATTGACAAAGATATCATTAAAATAGCTGTTGACTTCTACAATGAATACGGTCAGGGAGAGAGTGACGCCGTTGTTGCAAAAGGAACGGTACCCGTTAACGGCAAGGATGGGCGAATTGAGTGTCTGGTGGATTTTTCAAAACCGGTAGTCACGTTCCTTAAAGATAAAAAGAAAGAATACAAAGAGACCGACAGGATGCCGGCAGTTGCAAAGGGAGCGCCGGTATTTCGAATAGTTCCACCCACAAAGGCTGTTGATGGAATGACTGTTACCGGAGAAAAAATCCCCGCAGTCAGGGGTAAATGGAAACACTCGCCAAAAATAGACAACACTGAAGTGTCTAAGGAGGATCCCAAGATACTTCTCGCCGCGATCGATGGATGTGCTGTATGGTATAGTGGCCGGTTTGCACTGTTTCCATGCCGTGTTATTAAGGGAAATGTCGACAATACAACGGGAAATATCTCCTTTGAAGGCGTTGTGAAAGTATTGGGAGATATTAAATCGGGATATACGGTTGAAGCGAAGGCCGGGATTGCCGTTCACGGTAATATCGAAGATGCCCATCTGAAAACCGAGGGAGATGTCACGGTAAAAGGGGGATTCAACGGAACAGGAAAAGGAACAATCGAGTGCAGCGGTAAGGTGGAAGTCGGTTATGTACGAAACCAGTCGGTAACCGCTATGGGATCGATCTTCATAGGCGGAGAATCGATAGGCGCACGCCTTTACTCAAGAAATAAAATAATTGTCAGGAGGAAAGATGTTGTTCTTGCCGGGGGCAGTTGCTATGCATTACAGGGAATTGAATGTGCCTCCCTGGGAGCCGAAAGCGAAATTACAACAGAAGTATCGGTTGGGCTGGATCCGGCAGTGAGAAAAAAGATCGAACTTTTCAATGCAAAGATCTCCGAATTGCGAACCAGAAGTAATTATTATGCCGGGCAACTCGAGGAGATCGAAAAGAGTAAAAAGAAAAGCAAAGGGCTTTTCCAGAAGTTTATCGGTAAAATGGAGACAGTCATGGAAGCCAAAATGAATTTGGACATGCAGCTCGATGAACTGGAGAAAAAAAGAAATGTTTTTGTGAGTCATTACACAACCAATGAACCGTCAACACTTAAAGTTTTTGAGAGTTGTTACCCCGGTGTGGTTCTTTCGTTCAGTGGATTCAGCAGGTCGATCGAAAAAACAGTCACTAACCGCGAGTTTTATCTGGATAAAGGTGACGTTGTCGATGTTATGATAAACAGGAAATGACATAACCGCCTTTTTGTATGAATATAGTCCCAATCTTGCACAATTTGCAGCGGAGGGTACACCTAATGATAACAGCAAGATTATGAAAACCAAGATATACGAAACGTCAACAAGCAAAATCTGGCTTGGAAATGATGGTATTATTCGTGAGATAGTCACAAAACCGAACGTTTCGATGACATTATCGGAGGCCCAACAGGAGATTGCGGCGATTTTACTGGCATCCAGAGGCAAACCCCGTCCATGTATTGTCGATGTACGAAAGAGTGGATGGGTAACCCGGGAGGCGCGGGAATATTTATCGGGAAGTGATGCGGCCCGTGGTACATCCGCCTGTGCCCTTATTGTCGATAGTCCGCTCAGCCGAATTATAGGCAATTTCTTTACCACGTTTAACCGCCCTGCCTTTCCGGTAAAACTTCTTTCTTCCGAGGAGGAGGCTCTCGGCTGGATTCAAAAACAATCCGGCGGTTCAAAGCGACTTACAAATGAAATACCGGCAATAGTTATTGTCGTACTCAGTTTTTTCCTCTATATTGCCTTGTATCTATTTCTCGAAAAAACAATCGGGAAAGGATTTTCTCCCCTGATCGGTGTGCCTGTTTCAATAGCAGCCTGGTTATGGGGTTTGAAGGCCGGAGTTCTTTTCGGTCTGGGAGGCATTGTATGCAATACCGCTCTTTTCTATTTAAGTAATGAACCGCAGTGGAATATTCTTTTCACCCCTCACGGATTCCCTGGAACTCTTTCGCTTATTTTTGTCGCTGTAATGGTCGGATATTTGCATGATCTTCGTATGAAACTCACGAGGGAGCTTGACCGCCGCCGAAAAGCTGAACAGACAATCAGAGAATCGGAAGAAAATTTCAGGCGGGGATTCGAGTTCTCAAGTGAAGCCCTTCAACTGCTGAGTCCGGTAACCGGCAGATTTATTGCGGTAAATCCTGCCATGTGCAAAATTTTCGGGTATACGGAAGAAGAACTTCTCTTGATGTCGCCCGAAGATTTGTGCGCACTGGAAGATCGGGAAAAACAGAAAACTGCGATCACTATTCTCATGGAGGGTGGGAAAATTGAAAACCATGAGGGCCTACGAATTCGTAAGGATGGAACCCGGATCCATGTGCTGATATCGGCGCAAACTCTGACCTGGCATGGTGAAGAGGTAATCTATGGGGCAATGCGTGACGTTACGCATATGATGGAAGTCAGGAAAAAACTCGAACAGAAAAACAGAGAAATCATGGAAATCACTCATATCATTAGCCACGATCTCAAAAATCCGCTTTCGGCATTGCAAACAGTTTGTTTCCTTATGGAAAGGGGGGTGAATGAAACCGGGGATGGCCGGAATGACATCAATGAATTGATGTCAATAGGAAAAAATGCGCTTGTCTATATGCAGGAGCTTGTCGAAGACCTTCTGGATTGCGCACGAATTGACTCGGGTAAACAAAAATTGAATTATGACCAAATAAATATAAAAGAGCTGGTCGAAACAATCGCGCAAAATTATAAATATCAGCTTAAGCAGAAAAAAATCGATTTAGAAGTGGCAATTCCTGATGCAAAAGTATACGCGGACCAGGAAGGACTCACGAAAGTATTCATGAATCTGATTGCAAATGCAATTAATTATACCGGCAATAATTCGGATTCTCGTATTCAAATCGGTATGGAACGGGAGAATGGTCTTTGGCGATGTACCGTCGCCGATAATGGTATGGGAGTACCGGCAAAATTTCAGAAAAATATTTTTGATAAATTCAAGCGTGGGGCAAATGTCCGGAAGATTAAAGGCACCGGCCTTGGACTCGCCATTGTGAAAGGCATCGTTGAAGCTCATGGTGGGAAAATAGGGGTTGAAAGCACCGAAGGAAAGGGGAGTTGCTTTTATTTTACCATCCCCGCAGCAGAGAAACGTGAGGAGGTATAGTATAAAAATCCCCATCAAGGAAGCTTATGCGCATCTGCCTCCGGCGGCTTAATCGCCTGTCAGGACAGGATTGGCAATCCATTGAGCTGAGAGCGCTGTAACCTGCATTGGGCAGGCAGTAACACACATATTTATCCAACCTGGGCATCAAAATGCCGATCCTGATCTAAATCCTCTTCCATATCATAATAATGACTGCCGCTTTTACCTTCAAAATCGAGCTCATCCATATCGTCTTCAAGTTCAGCTTCAAGTGAGTCATAGTCATCTCTGAGGATTTCATCGGGATCGTAATCGTCTTTTCTCAACATAGTTAAACCTTCTTACCCTTAATGGTTTAATGGTGATTCAAATAACACTTTGGTTAGTACGTTTTATTATGGCAGAAAATTTAATCATTTACCATCATAAGCCCCTCTGCCGCATTAAGTTTTTCATAGTGTATATTTTTAGGGATAGATGCTTCCCGCCAAGATAACAACTGCTTTTTACATCAATAAGAATATTCCCGGCATCGGTAATCTACTGCAATTTATCCCTTGATAGTTTTGCGTTTTTGAGGCATAAATATTTATCTCCGGTCGCTTTCATTGCAGAAATAGCTTTTTTCTGCATGATACTGGCATTCCACCATGAGAAATCTTTGCTGATATTAATTGTCTTTTCCCAGGCGCCGGTCGCTACTGTGGCCCGGGGAAAGCCGTGGTGAGTATGCAAATAGTCGGAGAGACGTACTCTCCGATGTTGCCGGCCAGAGGATCGAAATTCACGGATAAAAGGCTCAAGCAGAGGACCCGATATACCCAGATGAAGAACTGGAGAATTATCGGATGAACGGATATAGTCGGCAAGTCGATAATAATTTTTCAGCAACGCTGCAATCGTCTCTTTATTTGCTCGATTGGTCCTGGAGCAGGCACAGGAAGGGAGATGCATATGACCTCCAAGCGCAAAATGTGCCGGGTTGTAATCCGGGGTGCTGTTTGCTTTTAAAGTCATAGTCCGTTAGTGGGCAACATCTTTTGCCGCACCCAGCTCCTGCTCTGTTGAATAGACCTTTGTCAGCAAAGCGAAATCGAGTGTTTCAAGCATATCTCTCAGATTCTTACTCGGTTCGATTATTGCAAGATGCCCACCTGATTTTTCGATTTCCTTACTGAACCGGATCAGATAGCGAAGGGGTTTACCATAAAGAAACGAACTCGGAGTAAAGGAGAGAGCTACTTTTGTTCTTCCCTCGTTAATGGAATCGATTATTATCGATTCCAATGATTCCATGTCCGTTTCCGAATTCAAATCCTCTTCAATTCTTACGAGCTGATATCCTTTTATTGATGAAATCGATACATTCATGCAATGTCCCTGCCTATTAAGTATAGAATGATAAGAGTATACCAAATAAAAAGAAAGCTCTTCAATAGGGCATGATCCGTATTTTGTGTAGGGGAATACCTTACTTTGAGAGGGGAGGGGGAAAAGTTGGAGGCAGGATGGAAGTTTGGTGAACAGGAAACGGTCAGGAAAAGCTGAATTTAGCCTGATATCCCAACCGGCATCCTGACTCCACCCCTCAACCTTGTTTTTATCAGGGGTTTGTCTTCTGAACCCACTGCATTGCATGCATAATCAACTCGCGGGAGTTGGCAATGTGGAGCTTGTCTTTGATTCGTGCCAGGTAGGTTTCTACTGTTTTTACACTCAAGTGAAGCTTATCTGCTATTTCTCTTGTTGGCATCCCCTGGCCTACAAACTGGTACACTTCGATTTCCCGATTGGTGAGGGTATCGATGGGGGTGCGGTCGTTGACTGTGCCAGCGCCGATCATCTTGTGGATCAGCTTGTCTTTCATTTCGCTGCTCAGGTAGATGTCTCCGCTTAAGACCTTGTGAATTGCTTCAATAACTGTTTCCGATGCAGCTTTTTTCATGATATAGCCTTTGGCTCCCTGACGAAGTACCCGTTCGGCATAAATCGATTCGTCATGAACCGACAGCACAAGGACGTGGAGTCTGCTGAACCGGGATTTGAGGCTGGTAAGCAGTGTGAGACCGGATGATTTGCCCAGGGAAAGGTCGAGAACAACAAGATCCGGCTTGTATTTTTCAATGTGCCCCATGGCATCCAGCGCATTTTCGGCTTCTGCACATACCGCCAGGCCGGGAGACTGATTTATGAGCTGCGCCAGGCCCTGACGGACCACCGGATGGTCGTCGACGATAAGAATTTTTGAATTCCCCTTTTTAATGCTGTCTGAATTTTGTTTCATAGATTATTTATCCTGTTACCTTATTCGCTCCCCGGCGAAAGATGCATTGGATTGTTGTGCCTCTGTTTTTTCGGGAATGAATATGGAGTGAAGCGCCGATAAGCCGCGCTCGATATTTCATGATCTGAAGCCCCATTCCCTGAGAAGATTGAGTATGTTTATCGATTCCCTTGCCCTTATCACTGATGATCAGAGCGATGCTTTTCCCGTGGTTTTCAAAAACAATAGATATTTCATCGGTGCCGCTGTGTTTCGCTGCATTGGTGGCAGCCTCCTGTGCAATACGATAGAGATGATTCGAACGTATCGGATCGTCAATTGAGAACATCTCCTGATACCGGAACCTGCAGGAAACGGAAAAGGTTTTCTCAATCGTTACAGCAAGTTCTTCGATGGCGGTAAATATTCCTTCTTGCTGAGTGTCGATAGGCGAGAGACCCTTTGAAAGCTTATTGACCTGTTCGGCGGCCTGATTGACCAGATTTTTTATTTCGGAGATGTCCTGTGCCGATACAGATGCGCCGGACAGGATGTTTTGCTCCAAAGCCTTGCATTTGAATGCCACGCCGGTAAGATATTGACCGATGCCATCATGCAAATCGTGACCGATCTGTAATTGCTGCCGGGCTTCCATCTCAGTCAGGGCCTGCTCGAGTTTTCGCTGTTCGGTAATATCGGTAATAATTCCCATCAGCGATCTTTGTCCGCCGTAACTGATTAATTTAGTCATGTGAATTCCAATTATTTTAGCACCATCCTTTGTAACAAGCAAATACTCATAGGGCTCAACATCCTTATCTCTGAGGTGTTTTTCATAATTCATTTTCACGACATTCAGAGATTCGGGAGCGATTAATTTCAGGAAATTGAATTTCGGGGAATAGAATTCTTTCCGGGAATAGCCCATGGTTTCGATACATTTCTGGTTCACATAAACGATCTTTCCATTCTGATTGATAAAAATCATATTGGGTGACTGTTCGGCCAGGGTACGGAATTTTTCTTCCGATTCCCGAACTGCCGCTTCAGCTGTTTTCAATTCACTGATATCGACAATCGCACCTCTGAATCCAATGGTTTTTTTTCCCCGGGTTATGCGTGCCGCCCGGATAATCACCGGAACAGTGGAGCCGTCCTTTCTCAGTGCGGTATATTCATTGCTCCCGAATTCCTCACCTCTGAATCTCCGTTCCAGATTTTTTCTTCCTCTCTCACGATCTTCGAGAATAATCGTGCTGTTTACGTTGACTCCCCTGTTGAGGTCCTGGGAATCATAACCGAATAGTTCAAAGGCGGCTTTGTTGGCAAAAGTCATTTTCCCTGAAAGGTCTGCTTCGAAAATGGGCTGGGGAAGGAAATCGGTGAGTTCGCGGTACCGTCTCTCACTGTGTCGAAGTTCTCTTTCCACCGCTTTCCGTTCTGCAGTTTCATGGGCAATATCCACGGCATGGGATATATGGAGAGCAAGATTCTTAACAGAGGGCATGAGGTATTCGGCATAATCGGTATAGGTCACGGCAAAGATCCCGGTTACCGCGCCCTTTTTATAGATCGGTGTCAGGATCGTATCTTTATGCTTTAATCTGAAAAGACTTGAGATAATCGTACTCACCGGTTTGGGATAGAGCTCGTTTACAATTTCCCTGGTACTGATCTCAATTGTTTTTTGGCCGGTAACCACATTTCGGAATATTTCGGATTTTTCGATTTCAACGCGGAATCGAGAAAGGGATACACCGGCAGTTTTTTCAGCCTTTCTGATTATATCCGGAGAAAGTGTCGTATCAAAGAGTTTTAATTGTTTCCGCTTTGCACAGAGAAGATAAATAGTGAATGACGGATGACGGAACACGGCGCCTTCGCTGACAACCGTTTTATAGATAGCCTTCTCAGTCAGTTTCCCATGGATACTGGTTGAGACGCGCTCGGTAAAATGAATCAGTGCAAGGAGCTGCTGAAGTTGTATTTTTGATTGAAGCGGTTTGGGCGGCATGAGACAACACAATGATCCGGGTAATTCTACTATCATCCTGCACTATGGCAGAGAAAAACGCGGCCGGATTTTGATATTAATTTCCTTGATTTTGAGATGAAGTAACAATAGACTATTATTTAATTATTAAAATAATATAAAAAGCCGTCCTGTTAGGAAAAAATGATGGTTTTTCATTGCAAAACAGTTAAGGCTGTATAGTATATTGAATTACAACAAAGACGGCTGCTCCGGGAAGACAGGAAAAAAGTATCAGGCCCGGGGCGATCACTAACCGAGAGCTTCGAATTTTTGTTACGATGAAAACGAGTTATCCGGATAATTTTCCACCCATGCCGGGATTTGATTCCCTTACGATGTCGAATGAGTTCGATATCTTGCTTCTTTCTCCCGAGAAGGCACTCTATAATCAGTTTACAACCTTTGTCGAAAACAGCAATGCGGAATGTACCGTCAAATATTCCGGTGATTTGTCTGATTTCCAGTCACTGGAATCAAACCTTCAAAAGTGTGGTGTTGTACTATGCGATATCCGCTCCGGTTATTCCTTCCTAGAGGCTGGTGCCCGGGCACTTGAGTGTGCACCAAATCATGCTTTTACTCTGGCATTAAAGAACGGAACCAGATTGCCTCATGAAGCGCTTGAGCTTCCCTCGAGTCTTCGCCTGTCGGGCATTATTAATATTAAAGAAGGATGGGAATCCAATTGGGAAAATATCACCAAGATACGAACATCCCTGTATCGCCCACTAATGGCTTCACGAATAGAAGATGTTCCGGTAAGTGATGTTCTCCAGATGATCGCGATAGGGGGATGGAGTGCCGTTGTCAGAATTGACGGCTGCATTGTAGAAAAGGACGTTGACGATACCAATTGTCTGGAGAGAATCCGTGGCGGTATCTCTTTTCAGAGCGGTGTCCCGACAACGGCATGGTCGAGTCATCATATCGGGATCGAAGCGATCTATGAGCTTCTCTCCTTAAATCATGGTATTCTGCGGGTCATAAAACATGCATGGATTCCCGATGTCCGGAACCTTCACTGGCCCATGGAGCAGATTCTACTCTCCTATGCTTTTTCTATCGATCAATCACAGACAAAAAGCTGGTCGACCACCATAAATCTGGATAAATTGAACTGCATCGAAGAACATGTTGGAGCTGAGCGCACGGAGCCCGTTTCATCTTCGGCAGAGAATAAAAAATCTCACTCTGCAGCTCAATCAAAAATCGTTTCCGGCAGAAAAGGTCATTCTGCGCGGAATCCTCTCGAATCGATGGTAGCAAGTATTGAGCCGGGAACGCTGCCGCTTCGATGGATGAGCAATGCTGATATCGCAGATTTAAAAATGCTTTCTGCAAGGAATATGATACTTACTGTTCGTGCAGAAGATTCATTGCTTTCTTCCTTCTTTGGTGTTCTTTCCAAAAAATTTTCACCGGACAAACTATCCGGCAATTCGTTTCCGGTTATTCGCCTGGGGCGCACCGGAGGAGTCTGCTACTATCTGGCGGGAATCGGGATGCAAAAAGAATGTGAAATCCTCAACGGGTCTCCAACCGTTCTCTATACTGAAACCAAAAATGCTTCATCATTTGTACAGGATTTAGACAAAAAGAAGGTTCCTGTCGCAGTTCTTCTTTGTGAGAAGCCGGATGCGGTTGAAGAGGCTGTTAGAAAAAATTCAGGAAACGTGAATGTACGCTATAAATGCCTTTCCTGTCGTGTCGATTCCATCGATGATATAGCCCCGGTGCTTAAGAACATCACGGCATTAACCTCTGACTTTCCAGGGAAAGGTGCAGAGTGACTGCAGCCGAAAGTCTTCTTGCCAAAATAGCAGTTTCCATTGTTACCGATGGGGCCGGGCTTCCGGAAAAAGTAAAACATCCCCTTCGGGAGGCACAGGCACAAAGAGTAATCGGTCTCTCCCTCGAATCAAACTATGGTCCCCTGGTCGGCATATGTCCCGGAACATCGGTTACCGACGGATGGGACCGGAATGCAATTCATTCTTTTACACCCTCGAGTAAAACCAACAAACGGTTCGGTATATCAATCGCTGCCGATTCATGGGAAGCGGTATCCTGCTTTACGGTAGGCGGGCTGCCCTTTTATTCCCGTGTGCAATTGCATAAGCCCAAAGGTATCCATGATTCGATCAGAGAACAGGTGGTTACAATCCTCGATCATTTCAGTCTCCGGTGCCGGAATGTCCTCAAGGATTATTTAAATGAGCTTATGCGAATCTGGCCGGAGCCCGGTGAAGAAGAGATTTATTGGGTCGAGAAAAATATAATCAGGAAGACCGCAGGTTTTTCAAAAGCTATCGACTGTGTTGCACTCATCGACAGTGACGGCTTTATCCTCGAATCTTCAGGCAATGCCGATACCGTTGAAGAAATTGCCGGCAAGCTTGGTATGTTTTACCACCGGACAAAACGGGCCATTGTCGAAACCGGTGCTAAAAGAGTTGAATGTGTTTCCCTTTCCAATGCCCAGGCCGCGGTTATTACCGGACCGGTAAAAAACACCGGTTTGATTCTCGCTCTGTCGGCACGGGGTGGAAATGCGCCGGTGATAGCACCTTTTGTAAACGATTGCGCTCATCGTGCCTTCGGCAAACTCGCCCGTAACTTTAATGGAATATGGGGCACATCAGTTATCGGAGAACAAAAACCGCTTCAAATCAGGGAGTCATGGTTCAGTCCTCCCCGTCTTATAGCACAGGGCAATTATGTGGGTGTTGCAGGACGGAACACATTTCATGTACCATCATGCCTGACCTTGACGAGTACGAAGGTGGAGCATTTGCAGTGGTTCGATAAACGGAGCGATGCCATAAGGGATAGTTTGACACCATGCAAGAGCTGTAATCCCTGAACGAAAGGATAGAGAACTCCAAGTATTATGGAAGAAAGAGAACAGAAAAACAGCCTATCGGGTGATGTTTCCCGGGTTTTGGAGACAATAATGGAGCTATCACCAGCCATTGAAGCCGTTGCGCAGGTAAGCAAAGATGGGCTTCCGACAGCATGGCAGGTCCGCGGCGCTGCATCGGTAGAGGAAATTGTTTCACTTGCCGCAGGATTGTTTGCCGCAGGATGTAATCTCGATGTGCTGCCTGATACCGGAGAAAAGAAACTCTCAGTGACCACTGATCACGGAACGATGTATATCCGGGAACTGAATGAGAGTAGGTTTATAATGGTTCTCTTTGCGCGGGGCGCTGATATCGGTACCTGGGAGAACGCAATCATTGACCTTATTACAAAAATTTAAAGATACAAGGAGGGCTCATGGCCAAAACGATTAAAGAAGCATTGGGTGAATTTTTAAGGATCGATGGTGTTACAGCGGTAGCGATTGTCGGTCGCGATGGTTTCGTTATTGAGAGTGCCAGTGCGGCAACGCTGGACACCGACGCTCTGGGTGCGGTCGTTGCCAGTGCAATCGGAGCATCGGAAATGATCGGCAAAGATTTTGAAATGGGCAAACTGGAACAGTATCTGCTCGAATTTGCGATGGGAAAAGTAATTATTGCCGCAGCCGGTGAAGATATTCTGGTGGTTATCACCGATCTCAATGCGGTAATCGGAAGTGTACGGTACGCCGTGAAAAAAGGTGTTGACGGCCTTGTCAAATTGCTGTAAGTTGTGGTCCGTAAATGTGTGCTGAATATGTTTCTTCTCCATGAATAATCTGTCGAACCTCGAAACACTCATTGAAACCCGCGGGGTGCTCGGGGCTTATCTTGTTGGCTCTGATGGTTTCCTGCTGGGGGCCCTTAACGCCGGAACGACCGATCCTGAGCATGTCGCGGCGGTATCCGCCATTTGTGCAATGGCATCCGAAGGGATGGGGCAGGGGCTGGGACTCCGAGAACTACAGTGGATCCTTCTCGAATTCAAGCATGGGACAATGATTATTTCCCGGAGAAAAAATATGATTTTCGTCGTTGCAGGAAACAGGCATATGGTTATCGGGGATGTGCTCATGAAACTTCAGTCGATTCAACAGAACGAAGAATAAAAAGGAGTAGAGAGATCATGGCAAATGAACTCGGAACGCTTCACAATGTAGCGTACTTCGTTGGTGCCCTGGCCAGCGCATCTGAAAAAAATCTTGGTAAAGGAAGTCTTTCCATCTGTTCGCTGGCAGGCAAGAAATTCGGCAGTGAAGCCACGGAAGCCAGTGGAAAAACCAATGATCCGATACAGGCGATCGGTATCCTTCGTGAAGCACTTGCGAAAAGGGGCATCGTCTGGGAGTTCGAGCCTTTTCAGGGAGAAAATGATGATGTTATCATCGAAGAAAAAGGAAAGAAAAAAATCCGACTGGTATTCCATACCTGTATGGTGAGAAATGCCCTCTTCCGGTATTCCCACGAGCAGAAACAGTCATTGTGTTACATGGCCCACGGGGTATTTGCAGGCGCCATGGAAAAGGTAATGAACAATACCAAGGCAACGCTCGAGATCGTTCATGCAGGACCGAATGCCTGCCTGAAAGAACTTATACTGGAGGGGAAAAATGAAAATTAAGATATCTACCGAATGGCTTTCGGGATGTTCCGGCTGCCATGTTGCGGTGGTGGATTTGCACGAAAAGCTTATTAACCTTACTGACTCAGTGGAATTTGTCCGGGTTCCCGTTTTGATGGATGAAAGGGAGTATCCCCGGGCCGATGTCGGCATTGTTGAAGGCGCTATTCGGAGCGAACATGATCGTGCGGCATGCATCAAAATGCGTGAGAGCGTCAAAACACTTATCGCATTCGGAACCTGTGCTGTGTATGGAGGCCCTTCGGGGGTGGGCTGGCTTTACCGGGGTGATTCGGTACTGGAAAAAGCATATGGAGCGGGAATGACCAATGCCCCGGGGGAATGGCCCGACAGTAATGCTCCAAAGCTTGAACAGAGTGTGGTTCCAATCGATGAAATCGTAACTGTCGACCGGTATCTTCCCGGTTGTCCACCTCATCCATACTGGATTGCTTCGGCAATTACCGGTCTTTTATCACCCGAAAAAAAATCAATGGTTCAAAAGACCGTTTGCTCCAGATGTGAGCGCACGATGAAAAAGGTTTCGCCTGTTGCATTACAAAAAGGAAATGTGACTGCAGCGGATGACACTGTTTGTTTTCTGAGCCAGGGGGTTGTCTGCATGGGATCCGTTACCATGGAACGCTGTCTTGCTCAATGCCCGAACAAGGGGGTGGCCTGCAGCGGTTGCGCAGGACCGTCGACAGATATTATTACCGAACCCCATCTCGATATGCGGACCATGATCGCACGGCGAATGAGCATGCTTACCGGTATAGAGGAACAGGAAATCAGGCAATATATCGAAGATGAAGCCAGGACCTATTACGCCTATGCAATGGCATCACCGGTCATGTACAAAAAGCCTGCAGTAAAAATAAGAGAATGGGCACAGTAAAATATTAAGGAGACATAATGCCGAAACAGATAAAAATCGAACCGATCACCCGGATTGAAGGCCATGCCAGGGTGATTCTGGACCTGAATGATAACGATGAAATCACGGCGGGTCGACTGCAGGTACTGGAAATCCGGGGATTCGAAAAACTGCTCGAAAACATGGAGCTTGTTAAAATGCCCCTTGTTACCGGACGTATCTGCGGTGTTTGTCCGGCTGCTCATCACCTGGCATCAGTTGTCGCTATCGAAAATGGCGCGGGGATTATTCCTCCGCTTAAAGCGAAATTGCTTCGTGAACTCCTGTACGCCGGCCACATCCTCCACTCTCATGCCTTGAGTACCTTTGTGTTGCTAGGGCCGGATATCGTGAGGGGAATCGATGCCCCTCCGCAGGAGAAAAACATCTTCCACCTGCTCTCTTCCAATCCCGAGCTGGCCAGAAAAGCACTGCGCCTTCGAAGTATCGGTCAACGGATTGTTGAAATTGTGGGAGGAAGGGGCGTTCATCCGGTAACCCTTGTCCCCGGCGGAATTGCATCCCAACCAACCGGTGAAGAACTGGATAAAATCCGTGAGTGGGGGAGCGAAGCGCTCAAAATTTTAATGGATCTCCATACACCATTAATCGAGCTGATCGCCAGGCTTGAATCTCTTCGGGATGCAACCATACTCGATTATTATTCGCTGGCCATTACCAGCAACGGTAAAGTTGATTTTGGTGAAGGCGTTCTTCGGGTTTGTGATAGTGCCGGGAATGAGGACCGGATTTTTGAAGCGGAAAAATACGCCGATCATTTTATCGAGCATGTTATGTCGGGTTCTTATATGAAATCGGTGCATCTGAAAGGTGAGCGGGAACAGGAATATTTTGTGGGCCCCCTTGCACGGATGAATGTCAATGATTCATTCTCGACACCCCGGGCTTCCGAACTCATGCAACAGTTTAAAAGCAGCGGAACCCCCCGCCTTTGTGTCCTGGACAATATTGAAGCGCGGATAATTGAAATGGTCCATTGTGCAGAACGAATCGCGGCTATCCCTTCGGAGTTGCCCTCCGGTGATATATTACTCGAAAACGTTACTCCAGGGGAGGGACGGTATATCGCGGCGATTGAGGCCCCCCGTGGAATTCTGGTACACGACTATACCGCCGATAGTAAGGGTAAAGTTACCGGCGCCAACCTTATTGTTGCGACACAGAATAACTATGATGCTATTAATACCGCACTTACCCTGACGGCGCGGGAAATGAAAAAGCAGGGTGGTGATGAGCTCATGATGAACGGGATCGAATTCGCCGTACGGTGTTTCGATCCCTGTCTTGCCTGTGCAACGCATGCAGCGGGAAAAATGCCCATGACAGTGGAGGTGCGAAAAGCAGGAACAATTGTTAATACATTGACAAGGGGAGTGATGGAATGAATAACAGTGCTCCAGAGATTACTATCGATGAAAAGGCATGCGTGGGCTGTGCCCTGTGTGCCGATATCTGTCCGACAAAGGTATTTGAATACAGTGAATCCGATGCTGTTCCCGGGGTAGTGAAAGCGCATGAATGTTTTGGCTGTTTAAGCTGCACGGAGATATGCCCTGCCACGGCAATATCCCATTCCAATATCAGGATGTCACAGGTTTTTTATCATGATCCCAAGGCCCTTGCCCTTGCAAAAAAGACCGGTGAAACTGCTCTTGTTTATAACGTAATCGAAGAAGAGGAAAGCCTGAAACAGGCTGAAGAAGACCTTGGTATGCGTCTGCTTTCGGTGGCTTCGGTGCTTAAACAGACTCTCGGCCAGAGTCTGCCTGCGGTTGGAACAATGGCCGGAAGATCATTGGCAACGCAGCTACCCCGCTATCAACACCCCGAATCGGTAGAGGATGTTCTTGCAATGATCGTACATATGTTCTCCGGAGCATGGGAGATAGAGCCTGAGTTGAGCGATGATAAACTGACCCTCACTGTGGGCAAATGCTTTATTCGTGATCTCTGCGGCCGTGAAGGGATTTCGCTGGGGGGAGATCTCTGCGTGCTCTTTTACAATTATCTTGCGGGGTATTTTAACAAAATCAGCGGAATTCGTCCCCGTTTAACAAAAGCAAGCAGAGGCCAGGAGCAATGTGTTTATGAGGTCAAACTCTACAAGCCTTCATCCTGATAAAAAAAATACCCCTCTGGGTATAATCGGAATAGGTAACACACTTGTCGGTGATGACGCCGCGGGGGTGATTGCGGTTCGGCGTTTGCAGGAACGTTTAGGCAGGCGAAATGACATCTTTTTCCACATTTTAAGTGGTGATATTTATGAGATTGCCGACCTTCTGGAAAAAGCTGGCCGGTTTGTTTTTCTTGATGCGCTGGCAGGCGCAAAACCCGGGCATATTCGCATTGTAAAAAAAGCCTCCCGCGCCTTTGCTCCCTCACTCCATCAGACCGATATTGCCTCGGTAATGGAAACCCTTCGCAAACTCGATATTGTCTCGCCCTTCCCGGAGTGGGAAATATGGGGCGTAACTATCGAAATCCCCGAGTATCTGGGTGAAGGGTTAAGTCCGGTGATTGATTCGGCTGTTGATGAACTGGTCGAGAGGTTAGTCGAGAAATTACGATGATTATCTGCAGACAAGTTTCATTACAAATCTAAAAACAAAAAACCGGTCTGGTACTTTCGCACCTGACCGGTTTTTTATAAGTACTGCGGTGACAGTCGAGTTTATTTACGTATTACCATTCGCTGTACAGACGATCCTTTATCCGATTGTACCGAAACAAGATAGACGCCTGCAGCAAGATGCTGGGTACTAACCGAATAATTTCCGGCTTTTGCTCCTTTGAACGTTTTGATTGCAACACCATTGGGTGCTATAAGCTTAACCGAGTGCTTGCCTTTGAAAGGAACCGAAATAAGGGCGTTGTTTTTTGCTAATGATAGCCGGATGTTTTTATCGTTGTAATTACCGGCTACAGGACCACCGATTCCAACTTCAATTGCCGGATCGGGTTTGAGTTGACTGGTGGGGATTACCTGGGTCGGCATGCTGTGGGAGTACCAGTCGATAGCCAGGTTGGCGTCACTCGACTGAGAGAAAAATTCTATGGTGACCTCATATTCCTCACCTGCTTCAAGAGGAATGAACTCTCTACTGAGAATCAGCCGGGTATCTTTTGCTTCCCAAGGTTCGCCGGGGGAGAACGTTTCCCATTCATCGAATACCTTGGCGCCGTTAACCCACATACGGCAACCGCCGTTGGTTGTGGCACAAAAACGGTGTTCTTCCGAATAAATCGGCACGACTTTTCCTGTCCAGCGTGCCGACCAGGTGTTGGTTCCGGCCGGTGATGTAGACCAGAGCTTGGCGGGGAGAGGATCAACCCGGGCGATCACCTGCTGATCGAAATCTGCGCCTGAATAGTAAACTCCCGTCAAACCGGCGCCGTCACCAAGGAGGGAATAGATATCCTCTTCGTAAATTGGATTGATTTCCGCCTCAACAGGATATTCATACTCCCTGACCTGGGGCGTCGGAAAAGGAAAGTCGTCGGAAAGCCCGATATCGTCGAAGGCAATACCGAGATCTTCCGCCATGGCCTTTGCTTTGGCGCGCGTGTATGGATGGGGGTAAAAGCTGTTCGGAAATGTTTTCCCACCACCCGGCGCATTATGATGCCAGTCGATATAATCGATGATATTATATGCCACATTGTCGGTGATTTCGATTGCCGGACCGGCGTCGGGGTACATGCAGTGACGTTGTGAGATTCCGATGCCCACCGGAAAAGGATCTCCGTTGGCGTTATAGGTACGGGTAGGAATGGTTATATGAAAAATGTCATGGAACAGATTGGTATCCCATTTGTTGCCGGTTCCCGCATTCCAGGCTTCAAGCGTTCCCGTATCCCAGGTCGAATTGAGGGTGTGACAGATTTCATTATGATGGATGTTATTGTTGTTGCTTTTAATAAACGTGGTATCGCTCATTCCTTTCATCGATACTGCATAGCGCGGTCCCCGGCGGATAAGATTGTGTCCGATATCGTTGTCGCCGCTCTGGTAGATCTGAACTCCCGAACCGTTACTCCAGAGTTTGCCGAAATCATGAATGAAATTGTTGGTAATGGTATTGTGATGATTGATATAATCCCATGGACCGGAGCCGATGCAATAGGAGGTAAGATAAACCGCGCAATAGTTGACCCCCTCAATCCAGCAGTTGGTAAGGGTGTTATACTGGGCATAGTTGTTGAAAAGTACGCCCATAATACCGGCATTGAAAATGCGACATTTACGGATTGTAATATGTTCGGCGTTTTCCAGGTGGATAAGGCCGTGACGACTGTAATCGCTTTCGCAGTTGGCTTCACCGTTGACAATATTGTCGCCGTCAACCGCTTCCTTGTTACTGAGGCCGTGGCGGGTACAATCGGATGTTGATACCAGTATCCCTTCGAAAATGATATGTTTTACCGGGTCGGATTGAGAGCTTCCTTTAAATTCGATCACCCGTTTCAGGGTTCCGGCCACAATAACCTGGTCTTCGATCGGCGTCTGTGCCGGCCAGTAAAAAACATCGCCGTTGCCGTCAAGCGCCCATTCGGTAGGGATATCGATAAAATCCTTTGAGCCTTCGACCCAGTAAACTCCGACTTCGTCTCTGGTTCGACCGTCAAAGGTAATTACCCTGTTTCCGAAATCAACCGATTCTACAGGACGGCACTGAGAAAACCAGCCGTAACAGGTTACATTCACCCGGGCATGGGTGTAGTCCCAGTTGGAAGGAAAAAGATCTGCAGGATAATCAGCCTGGGCTTTTGAATCGAGTGTGCTTTTTGTCGCACCATGAATTTCGTTTTCCATATGATTGGGGTGACGGGCCGGAAGGCTGCGTTTGCCGTTTTCCGAAAGAGTCCAGAATTCGGTGTCTGATGAACCGACATTTGCCTTGTAAATACTTCCGCTTACTTCCGTCCAGCCGGTGATCCGTTGGCCGCCGAAAATACGCACCTCGGCGCCGTCCTGAGCTTTCCATACCACCGGATTCTGTTCGGTTCCACCATCATCTTCAGTCAGGGTCAGGGTGTTTTCGAGGAAATAGTCTCCCTCAAGAAGAATCACCTCTTTTTGAGAATCATTAGAAGCTCTGATCTGGTCCCGGGCATGATGAAGGGTTGCAAAAGGTGCCGATTCGGTACCGGCGTTTCCATCATCACCGCCGGTTGGTGAAACATATACCGTGATGGCAAAAGATAAAGGGGCAACCAGAAGAATAAATAAGACAAAACGGGTTATGGGTAAAAATCGTAACACCGCACTCCTCCTTTCATTATGCGTAAAGAGCGGCAGCAAAATAGTGCGCAATTTTTTGAATTTTAAAAAAATTCGGATTAAAGATTAGATATAATATAAGAAATACCATGAAAGATAACAGCTAAAACAATTACATTAATTGTATTTAATTATATAATAATAGAGTATATAAGGAAGGTATTCAGTCATTTCTGTTGTTTAAACTGACGATTGTACAGGGTTTGCCGGTCCATTAAATTGCCATGAAAGGGCAAATGCATTTGAATAGAGAGGGGAAAAAGAGAATGAAAAATCTATTTAATTTCAAGAAACCTCTCTGTCTGGAGTCCCTTTCGTATCAATATGCCGGATGAGGGGTATTGATTATTATTGAACAGGAGACTTTTGCTTCCGCCACGATTAAGAATCCTTCCATTCACCATAAATACTTTCGATTCAACAACGTTGTTCAAAGGATGTATCGTGTATTGGCAGTGATGTTTCTTGAGCACTGAGGGCTTTTCTGTTATCCATACCGAATGGACATCTTTACCCAGTCCCTGCCACTCAATAAAACTGCATCCGTCACCATTGGCATCTGAAAAGTTACCCGACCCGGCCGGGAATCCATTGCGATACCAGGTGTTGGAATCCGAATCGAGGGTGGTGAAAAAATGGTTCCAGTCGTTGCTGCTCATCCATGAGAAAAACCCGTTACCGACCGAAGAAAAAGTATTGTTGCGAAAGAACCATTGTTCATTGAATAGATCTTCTCCGTTTAACTGACGATCTTCTTCGATAAGGTTCCAGAGTACGCCCGAATAAACATGAATATAGCTGTCTTCGATCCTGACATTTTTGACACCCCGGATTTTAAAACCGTACTTGTTGTTGAGGTGCATACCTCTGATTGTTATCGGTCCCGGGCTGACTTCAATATGAACCGGATCGGCGCTGTTATTGATCACCGAACAGTTTTCCAAAAGCATGTCGGTATTGTCCCAGTCAATCCACAAGCTATAGGCGGCATTATTGTCTTCCACTTCCACATTGGAAAGGGTCATAATCCGGTTTTCCGGGATAATTTTAAATCCCGCGGCATCGTGTCCGGCATGGTGTCCCCAGGCCTGGCGCCAGGCATTGAATTTAGCCGTGCAATTTTGTATCAGGCTATTCTCGCACCGTCCGAATCCAATACCTTTCCATCCGTTGCGCTCTACCGGGCAATTACGAAAGGTGACATTTTTGTATCGAGATATCTTAATGGCCGTGGCATTGTTATTGTAGAAACTGCAATTTTCTACAATCAAATTTTCGGGCTTGACAGCCCCGCTATCTCCCGGAGCAGTGATTGAAACAGCATTTCCCCATATATCGGACCCATTTATATGATTGATTATCCATGACGAGGTTTGGATAAAAACGATATTCCTGAGAACTATATTGGATTTATAAGGTTATGGTCTATAATATAATCAAAATGAACGGAGGATTGAGTTTAATTTAAAGGAGAAATGGAATATTTGAATAATTGAGAAATCGCGATTGCACCTCGTTAAAGGTGAGGGGTGACTTTTGACCTTCGATTCCCCCTCAATGCCTCGGTCCGGTTGGCGCTTTTATTGTTGCGCCGGTGACGGCTTCGCTTTCCTGCAGGCGGGATGAACGTATGGCCTGGAGCAGTTCTTTTTCGGTTATCGGTATTGCGCCGGTGATCAGTTCGGGAAGATGGTACATCCAGATACTCGATTCATAATGATCGGGTTTTTTCTGGGGGAGAAGGAATGCTTTTCGGGCAGTGCCGCCGGTGTCGATATAGCTGAAATAGGTACGCAGAATCTGACCGTCATACCGTTTCGAGCTGAAAGCAAGCCATCGGGAATTACTCGACCAGGAGTGCCATGATTCAGCACCTTCCGAGGAGCATTCGAGCTTTTTATAGATCATATTCGTCAGGTCCATAATATAAAGGTCCGACCGGGAGGAGAAAGAGGGCATCCAGCTCCAGGGTGTCATGCAGAAAACAAGAAACTTTCCGCTCGGTGATATGCGTGGTTCGACAATGCTCATGCCGGTGGCGTCTGCGCTGAGCAGCGTATCGAGCGAACCCCATTCTTTTGTCGCGGGATCATATCCGATTCTCATCAAATCGTACTGCACCTTTTCCACATAGTCAACAATTTCTCTTTCATCATCCCCAAAATCATCCCATAATTTAGGTGCGCTGGAGAAATAAAGCCATTTCCCGTCTGAAGACCAGGCCGGAAATGTTTCAAGGCGGTCGGGTTGCCTCAGAAGGGGAGGAGACAGGGCGGTTTTGTTATCGATGAAATAGAGAAAAATATCTGAATCGACATCAAAAGCCTCACGGACTTCTTGACGGGCGGTATGGCAGAGCTGGCGGACACTGTTGATGGAAAAGGCAAGCATGCTCCCGCTCGGATGCCATGACGCAAAGGCGCCGGGCCTCTTGTTCCGTTCGGTACGGGTGTCCACTTTGAAAAGCGAATCATTATTTAAAAGCATGGTCCCTGCGTAGGCACCACGTATGTGAAGGCTCATCTTGTCGGGATTGTTGTTGAGAAAGGTATGGCAGTTCATACATCCCGCACCTTTTTCCAGCGAATCGTTATGAAGCAGGCGGGTGACACTAAAAGATTCCAGATTGCGCTGAGATAAAATCAGAGTACCCGACCGATGGTAGGCCGGTTTCAGTTTGCGATAGGCGAGATACCGGTCGATCGGTTCTTGGGCTATATGATTGGTTATGGGAGTGTATTGCTTCCAGATCGTATCTTTGGCATAAACCGTGACCGCAAAATCGTTTCCTTTATTTTTTTTCAAAAAGGAATGCCACTTTTTCTCTGGAACAGAGATTTTATTATCTGTGCTTTTAATTGTAAATCCCTCACCCTTTTGTGATGAAAAAAGGATCATAAAATTCGTGCCCGGTTCCTTGACTGTAAAATTGAGTGGGGCAATATTCGGCGGGATAGTTATATCGGTATAGTCGGGCATGATGTGAGGAGCCGCGCCGGTCTTCCGGCTTCGGTCGACAGGATCTGAGCATCCCGAAAGGGCAATAAAAATAAACAGGGCCGCTGTAACAGTAAGCAATCGGATTATCAGAAGTATTTTTTTCATAACGCTTTTCTTACATTACCGAGTGAGAAGTAGAAGAAATAGGATTCAAGATGTTCTTCGGCGGCAGCTCTTGCTGCGTTAACTGCACTTAAACCGTGCCGTCTGCTGTGATCGAGGATCTTGCGGAACCTTTCGTATCGTTCAACAACGTTACTCGATGGTTTCTTTGCGGCAGGAGGCAATTCTCTGTCTGTGCCGTATCTGTAAACAACCAGTGCTTCTTCGACATGGCGGGGATATTGTTCAGGGAAAAAGACATTCAATTCTTTAATGTGGTTCATCACCTTTTCCAGTTTTCCTGTCTGGAGATAGTGGGCGATCAGGTACTCAAAAGCCATCCGGTTTTCAGGGTTCGACTTGAGCAGGTCTGTAAGCATTTCCTCGGGCCATCGTTCGATCCGGACATAATCGCTGTCGGGAGACATTGTTCGTATGCGGTCAATCATGGGGTCATCGGTAAAAAGTGAATCCTGGTCCAGGCGGGTGAGCATGGCTTCAGCCTGCTGTCGTCGATAACGGTCATTCTCAAGGCTCAGGAGATGCTTGAGAAATACCCGTGCAGCTCTCGTCTCTTTTTTAATAATATTTACCTTTGCAAGAAGAAGGTAGAGCGAGGGATAATCGCTGTAGGCCGAGAGCAGTTCATGGGCCATCTGCTCGGCAAGGTTCACCAGGCCGAGCCTGAGACAGGTCTCCGCATTCCGCACACCGATAAGCGGAGGAACGAGAACCGTATCTTTTTGAGTATAATGACGCAGGGGAACAAATAGCCCCGATGGGTTTTGAGGAAAGGTGAACATTTCATCGAGGAGCCTTCCCGATTCATAGAGTGCCCGGTTGATATCCGCACATGTATAGGGGTGAAAGCCGGAATCCGGTATACGCCGGGCAGTGGTGGTAATCACATCCCATTCATTATAATAGGCCGCGTAATCGAATTGAAGGCCCAGTTTTACATCGGGACGAAACAGAAAAAAACCGGGAATTAATAAAAAGGAAAAGAGTACTGCTTCAAACAGTGATGTCCTTACAATAGGACGGTTGAAAACGTCGCCCGGCACACCGGTTTTTAACGGTTTGAATGGTCGGTCGAAAATGATCCCAACCAGAATCAAAAACGCGGTAAGGGGAAGAATTATCGAAACCGTACGAATGTTACTTGGAACAATTTCTTCTCCCCTGTGCCATAAACCGAAATAATAGCGGTAGGCGTCAAGTGTGTTCTGGGAGGCAAAATGACCCACAATTGCCGGTATTATAAGGCCGACAAGTGTGACCATCACCGCAGCCTGCCACTCTTTTTTCCGCAAAGAGAAAAAGAGACAAAGAAAGGAATAAAGCACCAGCGCACTTCTTCCAAGATAAAACGTGACACAACCGCCCAGGATAAAGAAAAGCGTACGAATGGAGATTTTCTCCACTTTGCTGTGGATAAAAACCGAAGCGCTCAGTGCGGCAATGCTCCATTTGAGAGCCATCGATACAGGGTAATTATATTGATTCAGTATCAGGATAAAACCGACTGAAGGTGTAAAGGTAACTAAGTATTGCAGACCATTGCGGGTATTTCTGAACAGCATTCGGGTTGATAAATAGAGCAGTACCGCCAAACCCGTTAAAATAAGAGAACCCTGGAACCGTGAAATGAGATAGAGAAGACTCAACGATGAAGTATATTTGACAAATCCACCGGGATTTTGAAGGCTTTGTGCCAGGTATTGAAGTGTATGGGAGAAATCAAGATTGAATCCATGCCACCAGTGGTAGACCAGCCGGGGATCAATTTTGAAATAAATATAGAGAAAGGCGAGAATGAAAAAGAGCAGCGCAGGAGCTGTCTGAGCGATTGTTAAATTTCTACGTTTATTCATATTGTCACTACTAATTTAAAATAACATAATTAAACCCATTTTATCAGAAACAATCATATATCAGTAAAATAATACCTGTAACTGAAAATTGAAGAATTGGAAGATTTTGGGGATTTAAAGCATAAATGGACAGCGACAATAAATTCTTGACTGGAATTCAGTCTGGAATTAGTTTATTCATAATGAATTGGCCTGGCAAGCACACTTTTTTAAGGAGGTTGGTGATGAAACGCTTAAGCAGCGGATGTATAGCAGGAGCGGTTATACTCGTTGGGACTCTGATTCTGATCGGGTGCGGACCAAGCGAGAAAAAGCTTGCTGAAGCCGAGAGTAGAATAACGGCATTGGCGAGCAAAGGAGTACCCGACAGCATATTGTCAAAAGCAAAGGTTCATATCTATGAGGCCCGGACCAAGAACAAGCTCGGAAACGCAAGCGGAGCAAGCAGCCATTATGATTCCATGCTTATCATTCTCGAAGAAGCTGAAGTCTGGTATGACAAAACAATGGCAGAGCTGAAACCGGTGATTGCAGCGAAAAAGGAAGAGTACGAGAAGAAAAAGAATGAGCTGACCGGGATGCAGCGTGAAGTTATCGAAGAATATGTCGCAAAGATCGATTCTTTTACGAATGTCAACTGGCTTCTTCAGGCAAAATGGCAGTGTGACAAACTCGATACGCTCATGCCGGGGCTTATGGAAGATGAAAAAACCGCTCAAAAGCTCAAATCTCGCTTGATTGGAACCTGGAAACGGGCCGACAGGGAAGGTAACGCTATTCGGAAAGAGACCTTTCGTTACAAGAAGAATGGCGGCTTTGTGGGTGTTGAAGAGAAAAAGGGGCAAAGTTCCGAGGTTCTAAAGGAGGATTGGAAATTTATTTCCTACGGTACCTATGATCTTAAGGGCGATACAATCTATATGTTTGTTACCCAGGAAAAATGTCCTCGTCAGCTCTACTGGAACTATAAAAAAAAGAACGGCAAAATGGTGTGGGATAAATTTGAAGCGCCAACCTATGATTCCACCTATACCGATGGTAAAAAAGATAAATTCATGACCTGGGAATATCTGAAGAAATTTTATCGAAGATAACCCAACTGTGATCTGAATCTGCGCATATGCTTTTATGATTGTGCGGATTATATCCTCTTGATTGTTTTTACCGGAGAGACAGGGTAATCCCTATGATGTAGCGATTGGGTTATCCTGTCTTAAAATTTTGCCCCTCTACGCAATCCGCTACCGAGCAAAATATTCCTCATCGACTAGGCAAATTGATCCTGTCTTTATCGGCACATTTTATCGGGACTTTAGAAAAAAAAATATTTTCTGCGGCCAGGTTGTATTCACCATCCTTTTAATTTGCTTTAATTCAAAAGGTTACAGGGATTCAAACCAACGGTTTTTATGCGGTTAATTATCTCGCCGCCGTTGGCATTATGATTGCTTTTCTTTAGGGCGTCATATTCAAACGGTCGTTATAAATTAACCAGAGAAGAGCTGTCAAATGATTAATGGAATTCTTCAAAAAACAGCCTACCCATCGGTTCAAAAAAGTCTTGATGCAGGAATGCTTCGAGCCCGGGTTATCGCCAATAATATCGCCAACGCCACCACTCCCGGATTCAAGCGCCTCGAAGTAAGCTTTGAAGAACATCTTCGAGAAGCATTGGATAAGACACGATTAAAAGGTACACAAACCAAATCAAAACATCTGGCAATCGGAAGAAAAGACATTTCCCGGGTCAATCCCCTGGTAGAACGGCCGGTTGATCCAACGCTTTCCAGTGGAGTAAATAATGTCGATATCGACTCTGAGATGGCTAAATTGGCAGAAAATCAGATTTTATATAATTTTGGTATCCGTTTTACCAAAGGAGCACTGAAAAAATTGAGTGCAGCGGTGCAGGCCAGAAGCCTTCAGATACAGTAGGTCGATGGTCAAATGAAAGTTGAAGAGTTGAAATGTTGAAGATGGTCATTAAGAGAAGGAATGTGATATGCCGTTAATTGGGGGAATATTTTCAGGACTCAGAATAAGCGCATCGGGGCTTCGGGCCCAGCGAATCCGTCAGAATGTCATTTCATCGAATCTGGCCAATATCGAGACAACCCGTACTGCAAAGGGGGGACCCTACCGGCGTCAGTATGTGGTTTTCGAATCGGGGACCGACACCAAAGAAACACGGCTGATAAACAAAAAAGAGGGATTGAAGGGCACTTCAAATCTGATAAATCATCTTCCCGTTCCCGCAAATAATTTTCCTCGGGATGAACGGTTTTTCGGCAACGGCGTTCAGGTTGCGGAAATTCGAGAAGACAGTCGTGAGGCAAAGCTGGTATATGATCCCTCGCATCCGGACAGCGATGAAAAGGGCTATGTAGCGATGCCGAATGTGAACGTAGTTGAAGAGATGACTGATATGATAGCTGCGAGCAGAGCATATGAAGCCAATGTGACTGCATTCAATTCCATGAAAGCTATGCTCCAGCAGGCATCACAGTTATAAGGGGGATGACTTTTGAGTATTCAATCGATTAATAGCGGATCCGACCAGTGGGCCCGGTTTATGGCGCTAACGAACGCAGCGAAGGCTCGGAATCCCGGACTGGCCGGAATTCAGGCAAACAAACAGACCCAGTTAAAAGGTGCACTTGAGCGGTTAAGCAACAGTGTGGCGGCAGAACATCCTCAGAAAACCCCGACAGTTGCCGGTTACGGAAGGCAATTGCGGTCCACGACGCCGTCAAAAATACTGGGAAACAATTTTGATGGATACGCATAAATGTAAAATGAAGGTAATTTAAATATATCTATAGAAAATTGCTGCAACAAACGATATAAATAATATAATGATAAAGAGACTTCTCCGAGAGCAAATCAATCTTTCAGGAGGCACCACATGGCCCAGATAAATCCGATCGGCCCGGTTGATGACGGCCAAAAAGCCGGCAGGGCTTCACGGCTCCATGCAAAAGATAAAAATGCGCCAACCTTTAAAGATACTCTCAAAGGCGTCATGAAAGATGTCAACGATATGCAGGTTAAGGCTGATAAGTCGATCGAAAAAATGGTTGCCGGCGAAATTACCGATGTTCATCAGGTGATGAGCGCAGTTGAAGAAGCCAATGTAGCATTCAATATGATGATGGAAATTCGGAACAAAGTAATGGATGCTTATCAGGAAGTAATGAGAATGAGATTGTAAAGATTTAGTGTCGTGGAGAGTCGGGAGAATTGCATAGCCATCTCACTACTCTACCTGTCCCGGGGTGCAATCGGGAGCATTCAATTTTTTTAATACACGGAGGTCAAGGGGAAGCGTATGGCTGAGTTTTTCAAACAGCTTATTTCACAACTCACCGCTATCTGGCAGAAGTTATCGCTCCAGCAGAAAATAATCACTACATCGCTGATCGCCTTTACAATTATCGGTCTGGCAGGACTGTTAATATGGTCGCGAGGAACACCTTCAATGTCGGGCTATCAGCTTCTCTATTCCGATCTGGAGGTTGATGAGGCGAGCGCCATGACTGATATGCTCAAAGCGAGTGGATACGACTATAAGATTGAAGATAACGGCAAGGCGATTCTGGTCGAACAGAAAAGGCTCCATGAAGCCCGGATGGCTCTTGCCAAGGAAGGACTTCCCAAATCTCACGGTATCGGTTATGAGCTATTCGATAAGACTAATCTTGCTATGACCGATTTTGCTCAGAAACTCAATGCAAAACGTGCGTTGGAGGGAGAGTTGCAGCGTACCGTTGAGGGGCTCGAGGAGGTCAAATCGGCCAGAGTTCATATCGTTACTCCCGAACCCACGATATTTCTTGATAATCAGAGAGAGGCCAAAGCTTCGGTAGTAATCAAAACCACTCCGGGGCAGAATCTTACTCCTGGTCAGGTCCGGGGCATTTCCTATCTGGTATCGGCAAGTGTCAAAGGGCTCGATCCGGAGCACATTTCGATTATCGATTATAATGGTCAACTGCTTTCAGACCCCTTTGCGGGCGATGAAACCGCCCTGGCATCGTCACGAAATCTTGAATTACAGCAGAAAGTCGAACGTTATCTCGAAAAAAAGACCGAGGGCATGCTGGTCAGCGTTCTGGGACCGGGTAAAGCAAAGACTCAGGTAGCCGTGGATATGAACTTCGATATGGTCGAACGGACCCTGGAAATGTACGATCCGGAAAGCCGGGTTATCCGCTCTGAAGAACGGACCGATGACAATACTAAAAATGCACCCGACGGCGATCGTCTGCGGGAGCGTTCTTTGACAAATTACGAGATCGACAAGACGATCGAGCATATTGTTACCGAAGTTGGTAATGTCAAACGATTGACAATTTCGGTTGCTGTAGACGGTAAATATGACAAAAATGAAAATGGCGAGGACGTGTATGTCGCCCGTACCGCCGAAGAGGTTCAGGCGGTTGAGGACATAGTGAAAAACACCGTTGGCTACGATCTGGCCCGGGGAGATGAAATCGTCGTTACTAATTTACAGTTCGATAACGAATACCTCCGTCGTCAGCAAGAAGAGATGCGGAAGCAGGAGATGCGTGACCGGATCATCCAGTATGTCAAAATCGGGATGTTTTTTATTATCGGTATCCTCTTTCTCCTGTTCCTGCGATCGATGGCCAGGACACTCGCTGAGGCAATGAATCCACCGGTGCCGTCGGTGGAAACTTTCGGACTGCCCGAGGAAGTTACTGAAGAGGTTCCCGAAGACCTCAAGAAAAGCTCTGAACTTCTGGAACGGGTGGAGATGCTGTCGAGAGAAGAGCCGACCAATATCGCATCGATAATTAGGCAATGGCTCCACGAGCCGGCGCCTATGTCACGGTCCTGAACGTGATATCCTGCATCAATAAAATTATCGGTATTGATGCTATACATATTAATGCGAAAAGGATATAATTAGAGAAGAACCATAGACGCATACAGTTTGTTCCTCACCAGGGCTCTTTTTCTTATCATGGAAGAATTTTTATATGGCAAAAGGATTTTATAAAGAAAAGTACAGCAATTCCGAAAAGAACAGTCCCTCTTCGCTTACGGCAAATCTATCGGGACCGACTAAAGCGGCCATTGTTATGGTGGCTCTCGGTTCGGAAGCTTCATCCCATATATTCCAAAATCTTGACGAGCGAGAGGTTGAAGGGCTTTCAACCGAAATCGCAAAGCTCGAAAATATTCCAAACGAAGTCCGCGAGGCGGTACTCGAGGAATTCCATAACCTGGCTATGGCCCAGCAGTATATCTCCCAGGGAGGTATCGATTACGCCCGGGAGATCCTGGAATCGGCTCTGGGGCCGCGCAAAGCACGGGAGATACTCGATAAGGTGCAGCAGACAATCCGGACTACCGGATTCAATCTTTTGGAAAATGTCGATCCCAAACAGCTTGTCAATTTTATCCAGAAAGAACATCCCCAGACAATCGCGCTTCTTCTTGCCCATATGGAGGCAGGGAATGCCGCGGCGGTCGTTTCGGCCCTTCCCCAGGAACTTCAGGTTGATGTGGCCACCCGTATCGCGACTATGGAATCCATCTCTCCCGACACTTTGACCCAGGTGGAGTCGGTCCTGGCCGAACAGGTGCGATCGCTTTTTGGCGGCGATGTTTCCCGGGTCGGCGGCGTCAAAGCGGTGGCAGAGATGCTCAACAGTGTCGACCGGGGCGCCGAAAAGAATATTCTCGGGAATCTGGAACGGGAGAATCCCGAACTCGCAACCGAAATCAAAAACCTCATGTTTGTCTTCGAAGATGTCATGCTTCTTGACGATCGTTCCATGCAGCGGGTACTGAAAGAAATCGATACCAAAGAACTGTCGATGGCTCTCAAAGGCGCATCAGAAGAACTGCAGGAAAAATTCTTCAGAAATATGTCCTCACGTGCCTCCGAGATGATCAGGGAGGAAATGGAATATATGGGACCGGTGCGGTTGAAAGATGTTGAAGATGTCCAGCAGCGTATTGTTGATGTAATTCGCCGTCTTGAAGAAGATGGTGAGATTATTATCAGCGGCCGCGGCGGAGAAGAAGAAGTCATTGTCTAGGAGGATAGTTTATGGCCGACCGCGAACTCTCTCAAAATGAAGTTTCCAATCTGATCGATCATCTCCTCAAATCAAAGGATCCGGCTGTTGTCGGGCTCCGGAAAATCCTGAAAACCAAAAAGGAAGAAGGCAACCAGTTCCCTTTACGTGAAGTTGCTTTCGACAGCTTTTATGTTGAAGGTAAATCAAAACCGGTATTTGAAGAAAATGAAAAACGGATCATCGAACTCGAAAAACAGATCGGTGTTCTGAAAGCTGAAATCGGGAAAACAAAGAAGAATGCCGAAAATGCCGTAAAAGTCGCCTTCAATAAGGGGCTCACGGAAGGAAAAGAAGAGGGGGAAATAGTTGGTGAAAAAAGGGCGCAGGAAGCCTATGAAGCCACCCTCGAGGAAATCGAAAAAAATGTAAGTGAAATATTTACCAATCTCGAAAAATCCCAAAAAGAGATTTACGG
Source organism: Chitinivibrionales bacterium (assembly GCA_014728215.1). NCBI lineage: Bacteria > Pseudomonadati > Fibrobacterota > Chitinivibrionia > Chitinivibrionales > Chitinivibrionales bacterium. Next base: position 41,869 of record WJLZ01000086.1, on the reverse strand, counting down.
TAATGCCCAGCATGTTCTTCTGAAATTCACCTTTGAGCTGGCAAAAAAAGTGATCCAGACCGAACTGACCCTTAATGAAGATATCGTTTTGGGAGTAGTGAAAAAAGCTCTCTCCTATATTGCCGACAAAGAGACATTGACCGTCCGGGTGGCAAAGGACGATCTCGAGACGGTTACCGGCAAAAAAGACTTCTGGATGCCCATTTCGGAGCGAGTTGCCGATATCGAGATCATTCCCGACGATCATGTTGATAAAGGCGGGTGTATAATCGAATCGAATTCGGGTATTGCCGACGGCAGGCTGGGGATACAGTTTGACGAACTCACCGGCCTTGTGGAGCGGGTGTGGGAAAGCATATACAATTCTCCCGACCAAGTATCACCGGCGGGGGATACACCAAATAATAATCAAAGTACCGAATAACCGGATTATTACTGTTGTCAATGAATACCGAACTCCAGTTTCAGCCCTATTTCTCTGCTTTGGCGAATGCCGAACCCATGCGCATTCATGGAAAAGTGACCGAAGTAATCGGTCTTTTAATCGAATCCACCGGACCGGCGGCATCAATCGGTGATGTTTGCATACTGGAAAGCAACGGAACATTCCACGGTCATGCCGAAGTGGTCGGGTTCCGCAAAAACCAGACACTTCTGATGCCCCTCGGGCCGATTGAAGGTATTCACCCGGGGCTCTCGGTTGTTGGTACCAAGCGTCCCCATATGGTTGGTGTCGGTCCTCATCTGCTTGGAAGGGTTCTCGATGGTCTGGGAAATCCACTCGACAACAAAGGTCTCATAAGGCCGGAAAATTACCGTCCGGTATTCAGCAATGCTCCAAATCCACTGCTGCGCAAGCGAATAAGCGAACCCTTCGAAACCGGCGTTAAAGCAATCGATACCTTTACCACTATCGGGAAAGGACAGCGAATCGGGATCTTTTCCGCAAGCGGTGTAGGAAAAAGTGTTCTTTTGGGCATGCTTGCCCAGAATTGCCGTTCTGATATCAATGTAATCGCTCTCATTGGTGAGCGGGGCAGGGAAGTTCGGGAATTTATCGAACGTGATCTTGGTGAGGAGGGCCTGAAGCGGTCGGTTGTTGTTGTTGCAACTTCCGATCAGCCGGCACTGATCCGTCTGAAAGGAGCAATCGTCGCCGCGACCATAGCCGAATATTTCCGCGACATGGGCAAAGATGTCATGTTTATGATCGATTCCCTGACCCGCCTGGCAACAGCCCAGCGGGAAATCGGCCTCGCTGTCGGCGAACCCCCGGCAACCAGGGGCTATACCCCATCGGTCTTTGCACTCCTGCCAAAACTGCTCGAACGGGCAGGGACTTCAGATAAGGGAACCATCACCGGCATGTTCACCGTTCTGGTAGAATCCGATGACATGGATGAGCCGGTTTCGGATGCCGCCCGGAGTATTCTTGATGGCCACATACTACTCTCCCGTCAACTGGCAAATCGAAACCATTTTCCTGCTATCGATGTACTCTCAAGTATTTCCCGCTGCATGACTGATGTTATTACCGACGATCACCGTCAACTTGTCGGATATGTCAAAGATTATCTGGCCGCATATAAGGAGAATGAAGACCTTATTCAAATCGGCGCCTATGCTGAAGGGAGCAGTGAACGGGTCGATAAAGCAATTAAACTCTTCAGGCCTGTCGATGAATTCCTCCGGCAGGATAGAAAAGAAAAATGCTCCTTTAAACAGAGCTTGGCTATTTTAAAACAAATCACAGGACAATGAATAATGTCCGCTCTCGTTGAATCGGGATGACCGTTAAATTTCAACCTGAAACACCTTTTCCATGCGACGCTTTGAATTCAACCTCGAAACCCTTCTTCAGTTACGAATGCGTAAGGAAGAGCAGGTTAGACTCGAACTGGCAAAAAGAAACAGGGAAATAAACCAGGCACGCAATGAATTGGCGAGCATACATGATGAACTTACCAATTTACAGGCTACTCAAAAAGGAACCCGTGCCCATACTTCCAATATTATAGGATTGAAACACTCCGTAGCGTACCGTCACAAGCTCAAACAGGAAATGCTGAGTAAAGGGCGGCAGATCGATCGTATGCGGGGTGACGCCAGGACATTGAAAGTCTCTCTCCAGATAGCATCCAAAGAAAAGAAAGCTGTCGAACTTCTGAAAGAACGGCGTTTTGATGAATGGCGGAAAAAAGTCATAGCTGAAGAGCAGGCAATAACCGATGATATATCACAACAAGGATATTCACGCAAAAAACATGGGATGCTCGATTTCCGGCACGACTAAAATTTTCTCATTCATGCTCATCTGCATGGTTGCGGGAAGTCTCCATGCCGGAAGTTATACCGGTTCCGACTTTGCTTCACCCTCAGCGTCATCCCAGGTAGAATCCGGTGACAGTCTGATCCTTGCCCCCAAAGACTTTGAAATGGCGAAGCTCTATGGAGATAGTGCTCCTGCGGTAAGTATCGGTCACACCCGATGTCCCGAGGTTATCACGGTTGATACTCGCCGTTTTTCATTCTTCTGGGCGGATACCAATACCCAGGCGCCCGATTATGAGGATATTTACGTGAGGGAAATCGGGTTCTATGGACCCAATATAACCCGTGAAGATTCCACTCGAATATTTTGGAGAGCCTATTACCGGACAGGGAATCTTCATGCGGCAATGGGAGAAAATAACTACCTTTGCGTTTTTGTCGATCACGAGATGGATACGGTCCGCGCGGCAAACGAGCATCATGAGAAAATGCTCTACGGCGTTATCGGTATGCGTCCATTTGGCTCGCTCTGCCATTTTGAAGGAGATACGTTCCTGGTTGTTCATCGAAAGGGAAATCAGGAACTATCGCTTAAAAAAGTACATTCTTCATCATTGGAAATTGATGTCAAGGACAGCGTCACCGCAGCATCGATAAATAACTTTCTGGAAGCCATGCTCGGTAGTGCGGTTGCAGTCGAATCCGGGCAGAAAAACATACTCGTTATCTTTACCCGGCAGGCCGGAGTTGGCCAGAAGCAGTTGGAATATGTGCTTTTGGACAGGTCCATGTCACAACTCGATAGTGATGTTTTTTCGAATGATGTTGGAGCGGACTCGGTTTATTATTATGAAGACGCTCCGGTGATCGCCTATGGTGACAATAAATTTGCAGCTGCAAGCTGGGACAATGATGAAATTTCGTTGCATACATTCGAATGGGATGGTTCCACAATGAGCAGGCAGATAAAAAGTGTTGCCACCGGTGATTCGGCACGATTCCCGGCCCTTGCCTGCAATGACAGTTTTCTGGTTGTGGCCTGGAAAGGTGGACTGGGAAGTGATAACACCAGCAGAATCCGGGGTATCCGGTATATGTTCACTCCGGGTGGTGATATAGCTGCCACCGCGTACGACACCATTCTGTTCTCAGACCCTTCATCGGATGTTCCCCTTACCGATCGGTATGGTTCGGCCTTGAACGTGGCGGTCGATTCAACCGGTGCCATGGCGATCGCCTGGCCGGGTGTCAATAATGTATGGAATTGTATCTGGGATGAACTTGACATCCTTTATTCTTCAGGATACTGGGTATCACAATCGCAGACGATTGGCGTGGATACCGATGATTCAGTCCGTTTTTATCCCGGAACCATAAGCCTAAACAACACGGTCAATGGAAGGTCGGAGGATTCACTCCGTTTTGCCGCTACAGCGGGAGCATGGAATGACTGGATCGCTCTCGATGATGGTAGCTCGCTTGACGCAAATGCCGGACCTTGGCAATATTTTCAGTACAAAATGACCCTTTATCGCAATGAAGACGATTCTTTGCGCACACCGATCGGACGGCAGGTAGATATTCCCTGGAATGTAAAACCGAAATATATCTCCATCGATTCGGTAGAAGCCGGTGCTCATGTGTCAAACAGTGTCGCTTTCGGCAGCGCTATTACCTGCTATTCGCGGCTTGATCCGCTGACATTCTATTTCAAGAGTAAGGATGCCGATGATACCGACAGTGCTTACTACACCGTTGCAATTATGAACCAGACATCCGATACGGTGGTCGGCCTGCACTCCGATACCGGTATCGGCACTGCGCAATTCTCCCCTCTATCGGTCTCCGATACCTTTGTTAATGCCATTTTTACACTCGAGGACAGGAGAGGGTGGGATGCCGAACCCGAGACATTGATTGTTAATCCACAGAACGCACTTCCCCAGGTAAGTGTAAGGGCAGTGTGGGACAGTGCTCAGGATGGTACCATCGATACGACTGACTTTACGAGTGGCATAATGAATTTCAATGTCCTGGAAGGCGATTCCATCGAGTTTCTCTATTCGGTTTCCGATATCAACGATCCATCCATAAGTGTATATCTGGTTCTCGATAACGAGACAGTGGAATTTGCTTCTGCAGGTTTGGAAGGTCATTATGTTCTCAAAGGAGATTCATCGAGTACCTACGGATTTCAGGACATCCGCTTCCGGGCAAACGATCCTGACACGACAATCGAACGCCGGGCAATGGTAGGGGTAAATCATATCCCGATTATCACCGGCGCCACTCTCGATGATGTTTCTCTTCCCGACGAGGATACGATCAGGATATTGGTCGGGAGTTCCGCCGAAATTGATGTGACGGTTGACGACAGTGATGTTGTCTACTGGGATTCGATAATCTACCGCTTTACAACCGAAGCTTTCGATACCTCACAGAAAGAATCTCGTTTTGTTTTTAGTCCCTCCCGGCAGGATTCTTCCCTTCGAATCATTGTCACCGATATTTTCGGTCAGGCTGATACCATGAAAACACATTTCAAATACCCCTGGTTCAGCTCCGATTCGGCCGACAATCCGGCGTTGTACGCAGCCAAAGATACACTTCGTGATGATATCTCCTTGATTCTCGGCGGAGGAGCAAAGGACACGGTTTATATTCCCCTTCGGAATACCGGTAACGATACCATGTCGGTTACCGGGCTCTCTTTTGCTGGAAATTCCCCGGGGTGGCTGGCAATCGGTGTCCCTCAGGCAGAGAGTTTGCTTGTTTTCGACTCTGCGGCATTCAGCGACAGTATCGATCCTGTTGCTCTGGGCCCCGGGGCAGCCGATACATTCTATGCCTGGTTTGATCCTTCCGGTCTGACCGGCGACAGTCTCATTTACGATACATTGATCCTGAAAACCACTGATCCGGTGCACCCGTACGATACCTTTCCGATACAGCTGGAATACAATGATCTCCCCCAACTGCAGGAAATTTCCTTCGACTTTGCTTCATCGAGCCCCTACTGGCTGGCGAAGAAACAATCGGGGCCCTATAATTTTCCTCCCCATGCGAAGATAGCATTGGGATTTTCGGAACCGATCGATACCCTTTCGGCCGCAGGTGCCATAACAGTCTATTCAATTTTCGACTCTGCGGCCACAGGCGGGGTTACGCCGATTACGCTTCAGCGTTCCTGGAACAACGATTACACCCGTCTTTTCTGCGCGGCGTACTATCAGCAGCCCAGCGAACATTTTTCAGGCATGCGCCCCCCGCCGGGGACCTTTCTCCCTACCGATTCGATTGCCCTTACAATTGCATCGGACCTTACAGATCGGGCAACAACTCCCTCAGGACCAAACAGCCTCGATGTTGACCGGGATTACCTGCGGGATACCTCGGAGGATACTACCATTGCTTTCAAAGTTGACAGTATTACCTTCAGAATTATTTCCACTTCACCTGCGGCGGATGCCCGTGATATCCGCCCCGATTCATCGATAACCATAACCTTTTCCGGCCCCCTTTATCCCGGCACACTCGACACGTCGAGTACCGGTAACCGGAGCCTGATTGTAACATCACGCTACAGCCGGGGTCAACAGCACGATTTTTCTTCGGTCACTATCGACGGCAATTCGGCTACCTTTACATTGGCGCGAACACTCTATTTCGGCGACAGTGTCCATTGCTGGTACCGTTCGGTTACCGGACGGGATTCTCTGGGGTATCCGCTGGAGACCGATCAGGACGGCATACCGGTTACCTTTATCGATTCATCACGAACCGAGGATGATTTTTCCTGGTCCTATTTTGTAAAAGAAATCGAAATCGCTTCAATTGAACCCGATAGTGGAAGCAGAAATGCCGATATCCATTCACCGATTACACTACATTTTTCAAACAAGATTTATCCCGGCACTATCGATACCGATTCACTGCATAACAACCGGAGCTTTACCGCGATTACCCGTTACAGCTCCGGCCAACCGATCGGTTACTCGAGTATCGATATCGCTTCAGACAGCATGAGCATTACCTTTCTGCCCGAAAGTTCCTTTTTCAGTGTCGACAGCATACACTGCAGATTTATCGGTTTTTCCCGTGATTTCTCATACGACAGCAGCAGCAATCTTCCGCAGGCAATGGGCGCAATCATGGGAGGAATGGAATGGGATTTCTTTACGAAAAAAGTGGGGTTCTATGTGTATCCCAATCCTTATAAATCGGGCAAAAACAGCCGTCACTGCGGCTTACCCAACGCGCCCTGCGGGATCTGGTTTAAAAATCTCCACTCCTGGGCCAACAGCGGCAGTGTCCGGATTGTTATTATGAACATGAAAGGATATCCTGTTTTCGATACCGATAAAGCGAATATCGCTATCACTTTCAGGGAAGGTGATCCCGACAGTAAACCCCAATGGAAATGGGACACCCGCAATCAGGCAGGGGAGGACGTCGCCTCGGGACTCTACTTTTTTGCCATTTATGATGCGGAGGGCGATGCTTTGACTAAGGGAAAACTGATGATCGTGAGATAGGGGTGAGTGTATGGGTGAATTATAAATGATTCTGGGTGCCGAATCCTTTCTTTCCCCCAATACCCAACACGTATATTAGTATGTCACACAAGGAGTTCCTCTATGATTCATGAACAATTGGAGTTGAATGGAAGGCCGATCAATGCTTATGTCATTCCCTGCGGTCCTTTCAATGTCGTTTTTGCCGATACCGGTACAGGAATGATCGGTTGCGGCGCCTTTGATGTTGCTGCTCTCGATAAATTCAGCTATCCTGCCGTGAAAATGGCCGGCGCCGAAGGTGCATCGATCATTACGGTCGATGACCTTTTGAAAGGGACAGTCAAAGAAGTCAACGTCGCCGCGCAACAGAAGGGGATTGAAATTGGCCAGAACGGGCAAACCGCTCTGGAAAAGATGTAAATCACACGATAATTCCGAGGAGAGAATTATGGTTTCAAAAATATTTTATTTCACCGGTTCAGGAAATACCTTGAAACTTGCAAAAGATCTGGCACAGGAAGTGGGCGGTGTTGAACTGGTAAAAATATCCTATACCATGGAGTTTGATCAGAGTGATTGCAACGTTGCCGGTATCGCGTATCCGGTGTATTGTTTCGGGCTCCCCAATATTGTTGTCAATTTTATTGAAAAGGTGCAATTTCATAAAAATGCCTATACTTTCGGGTTGGCCTCCTATGGTGGTCTGTTGACCGCTTCAGGCAAATTAATGAAAAAGACCCTTGCTAAACGAAATCTTTCGCTCAATGCCGGCTTTGCAGTCCGTATGCCGGGAAATGCCACGATGGTGTATGATGTTCCGAAAGCGGAAAAACGGGAAGGCATGTATAAAGTAGAACAAGAGAGAATTAAGCAGATTGCTGCAACCGTTAAAAACAAAAGCAATCATACTGTAGATACCAACCTTGGCATCCTGGGTTCACTGGCTTCTTCCACCAGCGGTGTAATGATGAAAAAGATCAACGAAACCGATAAAGCATTTTTTGTCGATGAGAAATGTAACTCCTGTGGTATTTGCGAAAAAATCTGTCCTGTTCAGAATATCACAATGATCGATGGTAAACCTCAGTGGCGTCACAAATGCGAAAGCTGCCTGGCCTGCTTCCACTGGTGTCCCCAGGCGGCAATCCAGAGCGGTAAGAAAACCGCCTCCCGGTCACGGTACCATCATCCCGATATCGAATTAAAAGATATGATGTAAGAAACCGGCTTTAACCCTCGTCGTTATTCTTCCTCAATATCCCTCGCACTTTGCGATTCTTAAAAACTTTTTTACCCTTTTCCTGTCATTTCTTGCTGTTAATTTTACGTAATAGGTCCCGTTGGCGATACGATACCCGTGTTGCGATTTGCCGTCCCACTCGACCTCCTGGTACCCGATTATATCTTCAAAGGACCAGGTACGCACCTTTTTACCACCAATCGTAAAGATCGTTATGTTCACTTTATCGGCAACATCGGTAAGGAGGTAGGCAAGACGGGTTGTCTGTGCTGTTTCGCCGTCGGCATTTTGACGGGCGGTAAATGGATTGGGATGACAGGCGAGGAATTTAATCGAGAGGTTTTCACCGGGCAGATAGGCAAAGACTGCGCAGGTATCATTGCCGGCAAAATCCTGCGCATAGATCGAAATAGAATCGGTGGTTCGCTGCTTTTGCGGGTATGCGGTAATCCGCACGGTTTCCAGGTCACCGGACTCCGGGATCGGGGAGATGAGATTCTGGTCCATCACACGGCTGTTGACACTGATTTCCACCGATGAGGGCACGATACCCGAGGGGTCGGTGATAAAGATGTCAAAGGGTTTGTCTTTTGCAGCGTAATCGAGGAAAACGAGTTTCCTTCCGGCTACGGCAACACTGATTTTCGGCGGGGACATATCACTGCAATTGGCCGGAGCAAAGGGACCCGACTCAACACTGGTTATTGTTAAGGCGTGGGTTGAAGAATTCCACTGGCGGGTTATATATTGCCACCGCTCCGCCGTTGAATCGTAGGACATCACACCCTTTTTCGTTATTGCTCTGGGCGCCGACTTTTTTGCCAGGGTTGGCTGGAAGAGTCCCGAATCGGGATGAAAAGTCCACCGGAGCGAATCGGCGGGGGACAGGGATGGACGGGTGCCGATTGAAAAATGTTTCACCGAATCACCGATCAGGGGTATCCATGACGATTCTGTCGATAAGGGCGAGGGTACGGATATTGCAGTACCGAAAAGAAATACTACATGAGGTAATGCAAGCATTGTCGGAGGGGTGATATGTACTCCTTTCCCCTTTGACCAGAGCGTATCGGTTGGTGCGTGAAGGGTGGTGTAATGCACCGACAGCGTGCCGTTGATTTCATTGTTGTCCCGGTAAATCTCGGTGAATGTTGCATCGTAATTAATCCATGCCGAAAGGGGATGCACGCCCTGAGTGTCCGGGAGCGTTGGGGTAAAACGTACGGTCTTTCCGGGCATCAGTGAATCGCCGAAAGGGATTTCACGAAACGGTGTTTGCAACGGCGTGCCCATGAACAGCGATACGGTAAAGGGCGGCGCCTTGTGATTGCCGCTATTGACGATTTCAAAACTCAAACCCAGCGAATCGTTGATCCAGAGGGGGACAAGTGAATCGGTAGTAAATCTGAGATCGGGTGTTCCCGCTATGTCGAAGGAGTAAACCGATGATTCACTGGAGGATCCCGAGAGTCGGAATTTGACCAGCAGTCTGGCGTCAGGTTTACCCGTGTACTCGAGACGAAGTGGTTGTTCGGTAGTCCAGTTGCCCGCGCTGTCTGAATGCATGAGAATTGGAGAAAACCGGTTAAAATCCGGATTTTCCGCATAGGGATAATCGATTGCATACATACACATGACTGTTGGGGTTGAAGTTGACGGAGGTATCGCTATTTTGCAGGCGACAGAAACCGTATCACCGTAATGAGGTTTATCTCTGGGGAGTGTGATATCAGAAACATTCAGGAGGCTTTTTGAAAATCCGGTCCATCCCGTGATTTGCATGCTGTCATTCCAGGCATAGGCCCTGACCATGCCCTCGGCAACAACCGAGGAATCCTTAACCGGTATCTGAGCGGAAAAAGACGAATTTCCGAAGTCGAGGAGACGCTCGTTCCAGGTGATATTGTCTCCCATAACCCGTAGTTTGACTTTGCCCCCGGTGAGGGGAGTGGTTATACCGGTGAATGAAAGTGAATCACCGGGTGCAAGGGAGTTGTTTTTAAGTGAAAGCACCAGAGAATCGGGCGGCAGCTCCCAAGGGATCGAGGGATCGCCCAGCAAATTGTACTGTCGCACCAGCGGAAGATATCTGATATCATCGCGCACCAGCATTTTCATCTCTGCCAGCCACAGAAGTTCGCCGATACTCTCGAATGTACCGGAGACCGCATCACGAAGCATAATGCCGTTCATGATCAGGTTACCGCTCTGAGAAGTATATGCCGAGGCTCCGTAAAAACCGATCGCTCCCTCCATACCCCGGCGAATGAATTCTTCGCCCAGAGAACGGTAAAACACACTCTCGAAAAATCCGGTTAGACAGGTAAAACTGAAAATAAACGGAAGACGTCCGCCATCTGGCCATTGATCGTTATGAAGTCTCGAAAGTTTATCGATACCCAGGAAATTATTATCCGACCATACGTTGCCGCCTCCATGGCCGTTGAAATTGACGGCATACACACCCGCATTGAGATGATCGATTATGAAATTGGATCCCGTGTAGGAGGTCTGGTAGTATTTCGATGATGGATAGGCATCAAGGCGGACCGTATGCATGGCGGGACCGACATGATCGGAAGTGACCGCATCATTGAATGAAGAAAAGGGTTCTTCAAATCCACCAATCAAAAGAAGATTATCGCGCCAGTAACCGGTTTCGAGGCCCGAATGATATTTGATTGCTTTGTTTACCAGTGTCTCCATGTCCTCACTGTTCCGTGCAGGAAACCGGCCGACATAGCAATCGGGAAAATTGTCATCACCCCGCACCGTGGCAAAATAGCTGTCATCGGAACAGGGCCCCCAGCCGGGAATCCGGGAAAGGTGGGTAGGAACGATATTGAGGGCCTTTCGCTCCTGATTTTTATCGAGATCGTGTGATGTGTCGCCGCCCAGCAGTATATAACGGGGTGCATTGCTGCCGGCTTTCGAAAAAATGTGAGCAACCAGCAGGCGGATACTCTCGGGATTTTTAATGCCATAAGTAAACCTGTTGTAGATGTCTTCAATGGTGATTATTTCGGTTCGCAATCCCCGGGCAGCATGAAAGGCGGCAAGCGGTTCGAGTGAGGGCTTCAGGTCACGGGAGGTGATCATCAGGTAGTCGAGTCCTTCAGAGAAATCGAAATTCTTTCTGATCGCGTCGGGACTCATGGCCAGTGGTTCTTTGCGGAGCGAGGTTGCTTGGGCAAGAAACCGGGTAGGGGCAATAAGGCTGTCCTGAAACACCAGGGCAAAGGAACTTTTTCTTTCAACAAACTCATTGCGGACAGTAAAGCCGTGCAGTACCCGGGAGTTGGTCAGGTCCCATACGTCGATATTGTCGGTAGTGAACCCCGTAACGGTAAACTGCTTGAACGCGTTGATATCGGAGGGATTGTTTTTAAAAAGAATCCTGTTGTATAGAGCGGAGAATGTGCGGTTGTATTCCACTTCAATCCAGTTGAGCGACACCCGGTCTTCATAGGAACGCGGCTCGGTAATAAATGTTATTGTATTAGCGCCGTGTTTCAACTGGGGGAGAGAGAAAAAACCGGTTTCGAAAATATGGCCGGTCTGGCCGTCCCACACTGCAGTCTGCTTGATACCGCCGGGCGAATCACCATTGACAAGAATCGAAATACGGTGGTCCTGCTGATCTTCGGCAACACTGGTAATCCCCATGAAACAGAATCGCATCCGGACCTGTGCACTGGTTGATGGTGAAGGAATATCGATGGTGAATTGTGTGATCTCCTCGGCGCCGATACCACCCCAGTACCAGTTATCGACAACGTCGGTTTCGGACGGTGATTCGGCGATATCCTGTGGTGCGTTGATATCGCCCAGCCAGCGGATATCATTGTCTTCTTCGAAATGAAGGGTATCTCTGAATTCCCGGGCAAAAAGTTCTGCCGTATCGCCGGGTGTCCACGCGGTTTCATCGATGCGGGGAGTCACCGAGCCTTCGGCAATACGAAGACCTACACGACTGCTCTCCCAGGTCAACCAGTAAACATTGGTATTGGAATACTGAGGGTAAAAAGACTTTGTTCCTCTGAGGTGTTTGCCGTAAAACAGGATTTTTTCCTGTGGGGCCAGGTGTTCACGATGTGAATTGGTGATATAGATCGGAATTTCCTTTCCCTGCTGAAAGAGGTGGTAATACCGTGAGGAAATACGATCGATCGCCACCCCCATTTCCTCAAGCCGGGCGCCGGGAATCTCGTAAATACCGTCTTCATCGATTTCAATTCGAATCCCCCTGGTGTAGGGAAGGTCCGGAAGAACTGTATTGCCTGCGGCCTTGCTCAGTCGGTGCAGCGGCATTGCATGGAGAACGCCGTTACGGATAAAAGGCGGGGGAGTGGAGGCAAATACCGGCGATGAAAAACTGAGGTCTATCATTCCCTGAATTGTATCCGGAATACTGCCGCCGGATGGCCTCCCCAATGAAAAGACAATCCAGTGATAGAAATCAGTCCCAGCCCATCCTTTGCTGATCGAAACCACTTCTGGGTGCATAACGGATGGAGTCAATGGAGAATGGAGAGATATCCGCACATCAGGTCCAAGAGGGGTGTAGCCGGCAATGCCAAGAGTAAATTCAGATTTTGCTGCTGAACCCTGCAGTTCCCGTCCAGTGGCCGTGAACTGGATTTTTACCTGATCGGATGAAAAGGACTGGAGCGAATAACCGACTGATACTGCTTTTTGACAAAAGAGCAGAATCGGTAAGATCCAGAGCAGACTGAATGGATAAGCAAGTTTATTTCGAAACATACACCGACCGGATATCTATGGATTCCTGATAGGGCAATGAGAGTGCTTCAATTTTAACCCCCCAGAAACAGGTGTCGCCGGTAAGCGAATTATAGAGTGAATCGGGGAGTGCGGCGGTGAACACATCGTTTTTTTCATTGCCGTAGGTAGAATCGGGAGTGCTCTGCCAGAGGAGTCCGGATGAGTTCCAGAAAAGCATAAATGTACGGTATTGCCCGAATACGCCGCGCATAGACCATTCGAAATAGTTTTCTGTCAGGGTGTCGTCGATTGCAGGGCGCCTCAAACGTGGAGGAACGGCCAGAAAGAACGTGTCGGTCTGCGAGGTATCGCCGCTTTGTCCGGCGGTGTCGAGGGTGCAGATCCGGTAAGAAATCTTTTTGATACTTTCCTTGGGAAAGCCGAACTGATCAATCCGGTCGCAGTAGGATGTTATACTTCCGGGAATCGAGTGGCGGGCGATACTGAACAGGGTGTCGCTGAAATTAACTGCGTTTCTGAGGATGGAGTAATAATCCACCTGGTTTGAATCCTGGGCTGGTGGTGACCAGGTCATACACAGTGATGGATGGTACCGTCCGCCCTGGCGTACTGCTCCTGCGGTAATATCGGCAAACACAGGCGCTTCGAGTGGTGGTGGAAAAAAGTCATCCTGCGTGGGGCAGGTCGAGCTCAGGAGAAGTGCACCTGCTATGCAAGTGCCTGCACATGATTTCAGCAACCGCATTACTGTTCCTTATTGAATGCATCAAGAATCAGACAGGCGGCGATCCGGTCGATATTCTTTTTATCTTTCCGATGTTTCTTTTTTCGAGATTGAAGCATTTTTTCTGCCGCCTGGGATGTCAGGCTTTCATCGATAAAATGCACGGGAACCTCGGTTCTTTTTTGCACTTCAGCGGCAAAGGCCCTGATTTCCCGGGACATCGCTGTTTCCTGTTCATTATACCCTAAGGGCACGCCGAAAACAAGAGCATGGGGTTTTTCGTTTTCTATTAATGTACAAACTTCATCAAGAAGGCTGGTTTTTCGGGTCCTGACAATGGTAGGGAGGCTTCGAATAACAGTACCGGTTTGGTCGGTGACCGCACAACCGATCCGTTTTTTGCCGTAATCAATGCCGAGAAGCTTCATCGTTCAGCCGGGCCCATTCCATAAGAAGACCGAGGGTACCGATAGTGACATTTCTGGCCTGTGATGATTTTCCTAAAAGAAACCGGAACGTTCCCTCCGGAATGTTCAACATTGAGTACACGGCATCATTGCCCTTTTGAGATGGTGTTGAGGCCGAAGTAATCTGGCCCTGTTCGAAATAGATCATGCCGTAGGGGCCGTTTTTATCGATAAGCATGCACCCGCTTTTCTTGCCGATTTCAAGAAATTGGAAGACTTCGGAGAGGCTGCCGTTGGAAATGTCGCCTTCGAGGGCATGGCTTTCGACGCTCCTGCGCACCTCTTTGGATTTACGGTCGGTCATTATCAGCGGAGTGACAAATTTGAAAATATCCCTGTCGGTAAAAGATATCCCCAGATAACTGACATTGGGTATGCCGCTGTTTTGCTGCACCGATGCCGGATCGGGTACGTTGTAAAAAATCACAAAAATATTTGCTGTCGATGCTTTACCCAGGAGAAGGTTTCCAACCTTTTTATGAATATTGTCTTCGAGCTGCCAGTCAACACAGATAACATCCGGATTGTAATGCCAGAGGATATTTCTGGCCACATTGAGTTCATGGGCATTGGTAACCTCAAAACCGATTTCCGTGAAACAGGTTTCAAGAGCGGCAACCCGTGATGACAGAGAATATTCGATTTTTTTTGTTTCACGGGCTATAATCAGGCAGCCTTTTCCTGCAGGCACATTAACGGAAGATCTCTTTTTCAGGCCGGCAATAAGGATTCGACCGCCTAAAAAGATCGCGGCCAGTACCAGAAGAAAAATCAGACCGCCTCCGAACAGAGCGCCGATACCGTATGCAGGAAGATTGCGGGTAAGGGATGAAAATCGGTTGTTCACCACACTTTTGGTATACCTTTTTTCGATCCAGCCGATAGTATCCTTAAAGGCAATCCTGTGCCATGATTTACCCCGGTTAATTAACCGGAATATCTTCCCCTGCTGTGCCATGCCCAGGATGGGAGAATTCGGAGCCAGTGATTTGAGAACAGGAGCAGGACCTTGGGAAATGGTTATATACTGAGCGGTATCTTCGGGAGAAACAGCTGAAGAATCCGCTCTTTGTCCCGAGATGGTTTTTGGGGGGGCGGTTTGCTGGGCGGAAAGAGTAAATGTTATAACTAGAAGAAGCCCAGTGAAGCAGGATGCTTCTGGTTTCATTAGTACCGCAATTGATTGAGGTGTCTTAAAACTCTGCTGTTTTTTGCCTTTGAATAAACACAAATACGCCCCCAAACGTTCCGGCAATCATTATGAGCAACAAGGTGATCGAAAGAACCGGAAATCCACTCTGATCGCTCACAACTTCGCCGGCCCTGCGTTCAATCCAGCCGACTTTGTTCTTGACTTTGACCTGGAACCATGATGTTCCGGAATAGACCAGCTCAAAATGATCGCCCTTTTTCGCTTGCATAATTATTTTGGATTGGGGATCAAGAAACTCATAGACATTCGCAAAGGGTTCGGTCACCCGGACAAACTGGCCCTCTTCTGCGTAGAGGGATGTAACTATGGCGAACGCCATGGAAATTAGGCACGTCAAGAAGGCTCCCTTCTTCATGCAACAACCTCCTCTAATTTTGCAACTAACCTTATAAATTAGTGAGAATCAAGTCGTTAAAATTTTTTTCTTCAGCTGCATTAAAAAATGCAAGCCCTATTTTAAGATACCAAATTGCCGGGCAATTTACAAGATTTAGCTCTTTTATACGGCATGAATCTTTTTCGGTGGTGATAATTCCATCACAATTGTCCGCTATTGCCCCGCTAATCTGTTCGGCAGAAAAGATATGGTGGTCGTCGAATCTGGAAATTGAAACAGGCTTAACCCCCTCCTTTTCTACTAATAATATAAACCTTTCTGGCCGTGCAATGCCAGAAATAAGTGAAGGATTTTTGCAGGGAAGCTTTTTGGAGGACTCACCGGTCTGGCAGTTAACCCATTCCTCTGCAGCCTGATAGAGCATAAAAACAGAGCTGTTTTTCGTAATTTTTATGATTTCATCTCTTGTCTGCTGCAGTAATTCCCGCTCTTCCGGCGTACCGATCAAACATATTACCTGCGCACGGTTGCTGTTTTCCAGCGGCTCCCGAAGGAAACCAAAGGGGATCATGTTTTCCTTTTCCACCCCTGTAGGGAGGGCGATGATATCCAGGTCCCGGTGGAGCTTTCTGTGCTGAAAACCATCATCGAGGATAAACACCGAATTTTTTGGAGTGATAGCGGAGAGAGCGTGGGCATTTTTCACTCTGTCTTTGCCGATACCAAGCCATGCTGAAGGAAGTCGATTGCGAAGTAAAGAAGGTTCATCACCGATAGCTTCCCATGATGCATCCATGGAGGGGGTAACAATAACATTCTTCGAATATTTCCGTTTATAGCCACGGCTGAGAAAAATCTCCTGATGGCCCTGGGCATGAATGAATTCTCCTATCCGAAGGGCTAAGGGGGTTTTCCCCGATCCTCCCGCGGTCACCGATCCCACACTGATTACCGGCCGGTCAACAATATGAGTGATGACGTTGAGCCGGTCGTATGCTTTGTTGCGCAGGTGAACAGTGATACGGTAGAGTAACCCGGGAATGAACGTGAGAAAGTTTTTCTTAAAGGGTTGTATCGACACTCTCAACCTTTCTTTGCGGCAACAACTCTGTCTCTTCCGGCCA
The DNA here is from genome assembly GCA_014728215.1 of Chitinivibrionales bacterium. Taxonomy (NCBI): domain Bacteria; kingdom Pseudomonadati; phylum Fibrobacterota; class Chitinivibrionia; order Chitinivibrionales; species Chitinivibrionales bacterium. The sequence goes on along the minus strand of WJLZ01000086.1, from coordinate 25,230 downwards.
AGTCCTGAACGCAGCGTATGTCGTGCCATCCTGCATCAGTGAAAATCACTGTAACCTGTTCTTTTTGTGTTGCTCCGATTTCAAAATATATCGATCCATGTTCTTTAAGGAGGGGTAAGGCTAGGTTGGCCATCCTGCGGTAATAATCGAGTCCCTCCTTACCACCGAACAGGGCGATAGAGGGCTCATAATCGATCACACTTCGATCCAGTTCCGGAGCTTCATGAAGCGCAATATAGGGAGGATTGCAGACTATGAAATCGAAGGTTGCCGCGGGGGTGAGCGCGGCGGTCAGATCGGTGCAGAGGAGTGCAGCGTGATTACCAAGGTTTTTGTGTGCGACACGGAGAGCGGGAAAGGAGATATCGGTTCCGATACCATACCATGAAGGTCGTTCTTTGACAAGTGCTCCGATTATGGTTCCCGGCCCCGTTCCTGTATCCAGAAAAAACGATCCCTCATCGGTCTCATTGTCGAGGATCGTCTCGACAATGACTTCCGTCTCGGGGCGGGGGATAAGGACATCGGAGGTAACGGTAAACTCCCGGTTGTAAAAATATGCAACTCCCAGCACATATTCGATCGGTGTTCCCCTCAGGCGTTCTGCGACATATTTTTTAATTCGTTTTTCGGTGGCATTATCGATCGTGCAGTCTCCCGCACAATAGAGGTCCGACCGCGAACAGGAGAGAACATGCTCGAGCAATAACTCAGTCTCATACCGTGCCCGTTCACCCGCCACCGGAAGGAGCGCTTTGTTAACAGAGTGTAATATTATGTTCAAGGTCATGGGGAAAGGGGGATAAAGGTTCAAGGTGGAAGGTCGAAATTCGAGGGGAGAGGACAGAGGGCCCAGAACGAACAGAACCATTTATCATTGTTTTTTCTCTATCGCTATACCTTAACGACCTTAATTCGTTCGTTGAGATCGGCATTGGTGAGAGCGTCGGTGATTTCTTCGAGGTTACCGCCCATGATTGAGTCGAGTTTGTAAAGAGTAAGGCCGATCCGGTGGTCGGTAACCCGTCCCTGGGGGAAATTGTAGGTGCGGATTTTTTCACTCCGGTCGCCGGTTCCCACCATATTGCGGCGCGTTGCGCTCTCTTTGGCTTCCTTTTCCTTCAATTTCATGTCGTACAGACGGGTTTTGAGAACCTTCAGTGCCTTGGCTCTGTTCTTATGCTGTGATTTTTCATCCTGACAGGTCACCGTCAGACCGGTAGGCTCGTGGACAATCCGTACCGCCGAATCGGTGGTATTGACACTTTGGCCTCCGGGACCGCTCGAACGATAGACATCGATACGAAGCTCGTTGGGATCGATCTGCATCTCGAAATCACCAGCCTCGGGAAGAACAACAACCGAGGCCGCCGATGTATGAATTCGGCCCTGCGATTCGGTCTGAGGAACCCGTTGCACCCGATGAATACCCGATTCGTATTTCAAACAACCAAAGACCCCTTCACCGCTGACCATAAAAACGATTTCCTTGATACTGCCAATTTCGCCGTAGCTGGAACTGAGTATCTCCTGCTTCCACCCTTTCTGCTCAATAAAATGGCTGTACATGCGATAAAGATCCGATGCGAAAATACCAGCTTCAACACCGCCGGTTCCGGCCCTGATTTCCATAATCGCATTCTTAAGATCGTTTGGATTTTTGGGAACAAGGAGATACCGGACCCTCTGTTCCAGCTCGGGAAGGTTTTCTTCAATCTGGGCCCGTTCTTCCTGGGCCAGTTCAAGAAGCTCCCGGTCGGAGTCGTTTTCAGTCAGTTCCTTTGCTTCCTGGTACCGCTCGAGAGTTTTCAGATATTCGTTAAATACAGGAAGATTTTTGGCGATCGAATTATACTCTCTTCCGTACTTTTCCATGAGCCCGGTATCACCGATAACCTCCGGTGATGCCATGAGCTCTTCAAGTTCTTTATGACGAGCCAGAGTCTTTTTTACTTTATCTCTCATATAACTGCCTTTAATGCCCTTGATGCAATTTCCAGTTGATGATTATCAGGTTCACGGGTGGTAATATGCTGCAGCCACAGTCCCGGTAATACCAGTACATTGAAAGGAAATAGGTGGCGAAAACGATCGGAAAGTTTCAGCACTTCATAGGATATCCCCGAAATCAGTGGGACCAGGCTCAGGTGGACTATCAGACGAAGCCAGATCGGATAGCTGGATTCGAGAATGTACTTCAGAATGAGTGCATCGATTACCGAAAAGAGCAGAATGCAGACCAGCGAGACGAGAATAATGAAACTCGTTCCACACCGTGGGTGAAAGGTTTTGTAAGGTCCCATGTTTTCGATAGTCAATTCTTTGCCGTCCTCAAAGGCAAAAATTGCCTTGTGTTCGGCGCCATGATATTCGAACAGACGGCGGATATCTTTCCATAGGCTGATTCCAAGAAGGTAACCGAGAAAAAGAATAATTCGAATAGTTCCCGCCCCCAAATTAAAAGCAAAAGCGCTTTTTTCGAATCCCAGCAAAGTCAGAACAAGCATGGGAAGGTACATGAAAAGAAATATCGAAAGGCCGAAGGCAAAGACAAATGTACCAATCGATGCCATGGTATCTTTCCAGCTCCGCTCTTCTTCGCTTTTTTCTTCTTCATAGGCAATCTCTGCCGATCGGGTGAGTGCTTTGTAGCCCAGCTTGAGCGATTCGAAAAGGCTTATCGCCCCTCGAAAAACCGGCAATTTCAAAAACTTGTATTTCCGGGCCACCGAAACAAAGGAAAAAGCTTCAAGTACAATCTCACTGTCCGGCTTTTTAACCGCCCATGAAACTTTCGACTTGCCACGCATCATAACACCTTCGATTATCGCCTGCCCGCCGACTTTGCTCTTTTTTGGCTTTGAAACTGCCTGCACCGTACCGAATACCAGCAAATGAAAATATCCGGCAACCTTTTTTAAGAACATACCATATCCTTTGAAAAAATCGGATTAATGTGTCATTACTCGATCAGGCCGGAATGACGCCTGAAATCGTTCATAGGAACCTGAGTAGTCACTTAAATTATTATAATAAAGAATGGGCGAAAAAGGCATACACCAGCCCTTTCCGCCCGTAATTATTTTCTGGGTTCAGCTATGATTCTTTTTTTGCTTTTTCATAGCGCTTGCGGAAACGTTCTACCCGTCCGGCTGTATCCACAAGTTTCTGCTTCCCGGTGTAAAAGGGGTGACACTTGTTGCAGATTTCGATATGCATGCTCTTGGATGTGGATCGGGTTTCGATAACATTGCCGCAAGAACAGGTGAACTTCGTAGGATCATATTTGGGATGAGTTTTTGCTTTCACAATGGCCTTCCTCTATCGTTTTATTATGCTTTTTCGAACCTTCTAATATACAATCGTAAATGTTGCCAGGTCAAAGAAATCTGCCGTCAAAAATACTGATCACAAAATATTAGCGGTATTTATTCAGATAAACAACCACTTTTAAAAAAAAATCCTGTTTTATATATATAACGTAAAAGAAGCTATTATATTTTAATTAGCGGGCACTTAATTATGCCGCAGGGTTAATGAATTACCTCTCTTAAGAAGAAAAATCACCGGAAAAAATGAACAATTCTCTTAAAAATACTTTTTTCGTGACTATGGCTGTCCTGCTTCCTTTTCCCGGGCTCTGTATATCCGGCGAGATTCATACCGACAGCATTGAACATAAAGATACTCTGGCTATGCAGGAACAGGAACAGAAAATAACCGATCTGGATAAAATTGTCGTTACCGCAACCCGAACCAAAAGGAAGATTTCGGAGACGCCGGCGAGTGTCACGACGATTTCTGAAGATGAAATCGACCTTTCACCGGCCAGAGACGTTAACGATTTGATACAGCATGAAACCGGTGTTCAACTGAAACGGCTTGCGGGTATTGGTGAAGGAGTGCCGTCGGATATAATCATGCGTGCAATTCCCGGCTCCTATGCCGCCACCCGCGTGCTGGTTCTCGTGGATGGTATCCCTACCAATGTGTCCGGAACCCCCTTCCTTATTATCAATGAGATCCCCCGTAATGCTATTAAGCGCATAGAGATTGTCAGAGGGCCATACTCCTCACTTTATGGAGCCAATGCCTTTGCCGGATGTATCAATGTGATTACGGTTACCGGTGATGGGCCTCCATCTCACAGGGTATATTTTGAAAACAGCTATCCTTTTACCGTGGCAAAAAAGGTTTTCGATGATGATAATCACCAATCCACAAAAACTATCCTGAAAAAGAGCGCCCGGGAAACCTACTGGAACATCGAAGCGCAGAGTAACGGCGGAAACGAGGACTTCGATTACCTGGTTTCGGGCGGATTCCGCAATACCGGCAATTATCTTGTTAATGACAGTGCATTTCGTAAAGGTCCCTATGAAGAGTATCGTATTCCTGCCGAAAATTATGATTATCGGGATTTCCGGCTGTTCACAAAGGCGGGGTACCGGATCAACGACCGTGTTCGGCTCGAGTTCCATGGGAGATATTTCAACAGCAACCTGGGTTTTGGAAAAACCAAGGCAATTCCCGATACACATGATGTTGTCACTGAGGGCGAAAAATTTCTTGTTGGTCCCCGGTGTAAAATCAGGGCTGCCGATTGGCTTGACCTGAAGATCGGGGGGTATTACCGGAAAACAAAGGGAGATTTCTTTAATGAATGGAGCGGTTTCCCCGATGATATGGTTGATGGAACTATTGCAAGTGTATGGAGCTCTTATTCGGATGACTGGATGGTTGAAGCTCAGGGGATTTTTACCCTTGGGCGGTCTCATATTGTCACTGCCGGTGTTGAAAATCTCTGGAACACGGTTTCATTCGGCGCCGCTCGGGAACGGGAAACAGGCCGGCTCGCCTATAAGGCATACAGCGTTGATAAGGGGATCGTAAATTTCGGCGCCTATCTCCAGGATGAAATATCCTTTGGAAAAATTATCGATATAGTGCCGGGGATACGTTTCGATTATCACTCATCCTTTGGCAGCGCCTTTTCTCCGAAACTAGGCATCAATTATAAGCCTGTAGATCATCTGCGGTTTCGTCTCTCGGCCGGTCGGGCGTTCCGGGCGCCTGCATTCAGCGAACTCTTTATGCCGGTATTGCTTCTCAACGATGATTCCAGGATTATTTCCAATCCCGAACTGAAGCCGGAGAACCTGTGGGCTGTCGACGGCGGTATCAGTGTCTTTCCGATTTCTTCGCTGACCCTGAGCCTGGGTCTTTTTCACAACTGGATGAGTGATCTGATACTTCCCAATCCCGACCCTGAAAATTTTTCATGGGGCAAGGATAAGAATGATATTGTTGTCGCGGTCACCCACCGGAATATCTCCGAAGCCTGGTCCAAGGGGATTGAAGGGGAGCTAACGTGGGCTTCGGTGCCCTGGTTCATGCCTTTTCTGAATGGTGTTTACCAAACCTCGTGGGATGAAGAATACGATTATCCCCTCGATTATATCCCCAAAACCATGATTAATTTCGGATGGCGCACCAGGAAACAATTCGGCAATGTTTTTATTGAAGGCTCTGTAGCCGAAGGCTATGTTGGGGAGCGGTACTATCTCGACTGGGAAAATAACGATATACAACAATGGCTCGGAGAAGACAGTATGATTGTTGTTGGCAGCGATGGGCTTGTTCTGGATAACGTCCCCTCCGATACTCTCAAGTCCTACTGGCGGACCGATGTAAAACTCAGTGCAGAATTCGGAGAACGATACCGGATCGACTTTGTCGCCACCAACCTTTTCAATGCAACCATACTTGAAAGCAAGGGAACGCTCTCCCCGAAACGATTTGCTTCCATCGGATTTGGTATTGCCTTTTAGACAAATCGTCTTCTATACACTTTTCTCATAAACCTTTCGTTCCCTTTTCTTTAATGTTATTCCCCTTTATACCATGCGTATATCTGATAGCTCGAATCGATCTCGAAATTGACATACATATAGACATCCCGGGGGACGATATCACCCATTGCGGGAAAGGTGTCCTGCCATGTTCCCACAAACTCGGGTAGTGCGGTGGAGGATTGAGGAGTATGGGTTTTGGAAAATGTCAGTGAAATATAGCCGAACATGGGGTCGGAAACGTCTATACCAAATGCCTCGGCAATCGGCGCAAGGTCGGTGATCCTGATTGACCAGAGACCGGTAGTGGCATTAATATTGATCGGCACGCCGGATGGTTCGGTCGGACAGGGACCGTATACCAGCGAATCGACCCCGGAAGTTGTGTCATAGACAGCACATACTTCTGAATGAAGAAATACCGAATCGGTGGTAGATGTCCAGGCGCCGGTGTTGACTATAGCGGTATCGGTCGTGGTTGGAGATGCTTTTGCCGGGTTACCATCATCATCGCCACAGTTCATCAATAAAATAAAAACACCCAGGATCGCAGTGCAGAGTACAATAGTCCCTTTCATTGCCGACTCCTTTCAAAAAAGTGGTTGATCTTTCAATTTATATAATATACTCTATCCTGTTTGAATTCGGAATGAAAAGCTGCTCAATATTTTTGCAGGTAAAATACGGATTTAGCCTTCACCGAACATGCCATAAAACTATTTTATACATATATGATCTTACATTATGTAATTGCATTCTCTTCCTTTGTGGTGATGTTTATTTTGTTTCTTGTGATCAGCAAGACAATGAATAATATCATCAATCACCTCTCCAAATCGCAGTATTTGCTCTTAAAGGAGAAAGATTTTGCCCAGCGGGAGCTTGAAGTTCGCAAAATGATCGAAGAGCAGACTGAAGAAGACCGTAAGAAGCAGGAAGAACGGGACAAGCTGGATGAAGATAATTCCGGGGAATCGAATGAGGAGTAGCACCGGGATTCGCTCACCTTTTTCATCCACAGGCATGATTTCATTTACCAAGGCGGATACTCATTGAGTTCTAAAGGAAAAATATTTGTTGTTTCGGCCCCATCAGGTGCGGGGAAAACAACGCTTCTCAATTATCTCAAAGCAGCCATACCAAATATGGTCTATTCCATTTCGGCCACAACCCGGAAGCCACGGGCCGGTGAAGTCGATGGTATTCATTATTTTTTCCTTTCTGATGAGGAATTTAAGAAACGTATCGAAGACAATGAATTCGCCGAATGGCAGGTCGTTCACGGCAATTATTATGGGACACCAAAGGGGTTTGTCGACAGGGTTACCGGTTCTGGAGATCATATTATCATGGACATCGATGTTTATGGGAAGAAAAAATTTGATGTTGTCTATCCTGAAGCCGTGGGCATACTCATTTTGCCGCCTTCACTGGAAGTTCTGGAACGCCGCTTGCACAAAAGAGGGACCGACAGCGAAGAAACAATCAGTATCAGGTTGAATAATGCCAGAAAAGAGATTGAGTTTGCCGAAAAAGAGGGCAAATATGAATATACTGTGCATAACGATAAACTTGAAGATGCACAAAAGAAGTTGATCCAAATAGTCACAAAGGAAATCGAGGGAAAATAGAGGCCCCCCGCAGGTTCCATGCCCCAGGCAACGTGTGTTAATGTAAATCCCGGTTTTTAAAACGGTTTATGTCTTCAGAATCAACCAGGCCGCAAACATTTCCTTTCCCCTTAACCGGCGGCGTCATCACAATCGGCCGGGATCCATCCTGTGATATCATCGTTGACGGCATGGGTGTCTCACGAACTCATGTAAAAATCGACTTAACCGGCCCTGTGCCGGTATTGAACGACCACGACAGCTCTTTTGGTACCTTTGTCAATAATTCACAGGTAAGAATGCATACCATCAGTGACGGCGATGTGCTTGCGGTAGGAATTGCCGTTTTTGATATCTCTCTGAACGATTCGACACTCATTCTGGCACGGCGATATTCGACAGATCCTGAAGATCGTACATTCGTGAGGCAAATAAAAGATCGGCAGATTACGATCGGCAGGGATGGCAGCAACGATATCCAGATAAATCATCCACTGGTATCGCGGTTCCATGCACGGATGAGCATGAACGACGAGGGGCAGTATTCTATCACCGACCTTCGAAGCAATAACGGCACTTTTGTTAATGGTAATCCTGCGCAGAATATTGTACTGTCCAAAGATGACATAATTCAGATTGGTCCCTACCGATTCTTTTTTATTGACGGCCGTTTGATGCAGACCGATGACTTTAACCGTGTCAAGCTCGAGGTGGTAAACATTACTGTTCGCACTCAAAAATCCGTGCTTTTGAATAATGTATCCTTTGAAATATATCCGGGAGAATTTGTTGCTGTTCTGGGACCTTCAGGTGCGGGAAAAACCACCCTTGCTCAGGCCCTTACCGGCCGGATCCCGTTGCAGGACGGCAATATTTTTTATAACGGCCTTCCCTTAAAACGCTTTTTCAAGGCATTCCGTACCAGCGTAGGATATGTAGCCCAGGAGAACCTTCTTCACCGGGAATTAACGGTGCTCGAAACATTCAGAGAGCAGGGCATTCTGCGCCTTCCCAGAGACAGTGCCGAAATCGAGCGTCTGGACAGGATCAACGAAGTAATGGATCTTTTAGAGCTGCGAAGCGCCGCCAATCGCCGTATCTCGAAACTCTCGGGAGGAGAAGCAAAACGAGTCCACCTCGGCATAGAGCTTCTTTCTTCACCAACCCTGATTTTTCTTGATGAACCTCTTGCCGGACTGGATCCTGCATTGATCAAACGGTTTATGCTTCTATTCAAAAAAATATCAGATAAAGGGCATACTCTGATTATTACAACCCATCTTCTGGAGCAGATCGATCAATGTGACCGAATTATCTTTATGAACAAAGGTACGCTGGAATTCAACGGATCGCCCGGTGCTATTATCGATGAGCTGGGAGTCGATTCAATTGCCCAGGCCTACGAAGTTACAAAAAAATCAACAGCACCAATGGAAAGCAGGCCGGTAAAGCGACTTACGAGGACCTCCGAAGGGGTCGATCAGCAAATGCTTCGAAAAGATCAGAAAGAGGTTCGGTTTTATCATCCCAAATCGGCCTCCTTTTTAAAACAGCTGGGAATGCTGGTGATCAGATATGCCAAAGTACTGGCACGGGATGTCCGTAATCTCGGGCTTCTTTTTCTTCAGCCGGCACTCATTGCTGTTTTACTCGCCTTTGTTTTTTCCAGGGATATGAATTTCCTTCCCCTTTCCTTTTATTTCTGTCTTACTATTTCGGCTCTCTGGTTCGGCGGAATGAATTCTGTTCGTGAAATTGCCGGCGAATGGCTCTGTTTTGATCGGGAATACAGTGTTGGTTTATCTATTGGCGCCTATATCCTTTCCAAAATAGTGGTTTTGGGCCTATTTGCCGTTATTCAAGCACTGGTATTCAGTGGTTGTCTCTTTTTGATTTTTGAAAATATCAATCAAACATTGAGCACTGTTCTGCTGATCATTACCGCTTCCTGTGGAGGAGTGTTGTTTGGTTTGTGTATCAGTGCCTTTTCCGGTAATGTACGGCAGGCGATCAGCTGGCTTCCGATCATATTGATTCCTCAGATTTTTTACTCGGGGATTCTGATCCCTTTCGACAGAATGACTGCGCCGGGACGGTTTTTGTCACTCTTAACCGTGTCAAAACCGGTATTTACCCTTTTCAAGCGCCAGGCCATGCTGGAACAATCGATCTGGCTCTGGACCGAATGGCGCTCACTCTTCTGTCTCTTTGCAGGATTAATTATTTTAATGGTAGTCTCGATCCGTTGGCGACGGATTATATAATATTCAACCTGATCGAAATGTGTGATTTGTCATGAGTAAAGAGCACCCGATAGATAAATTCGACTGGATGCCTGAACGAATCGGGCACTATAAAATTCTTGGCATGCTCGGTATGGGAGGAATGGGCGCCATCTATAAGGCCGAACAGGAACCTCTGAACCGTATTGTCGCGATGAAAGTTCTTCTCCCGGTGACCTCAAAAAGTGAAGAATCCATGATGCGGTTCGAAATTGAAGCAAAAGCGATATCCATGCTCCAGCATCAGAATATTATCAATATTTATGAGTATGGCATCGAAAACACCTATCGCTATTTTGCCATGCAATATGTGGACGGCAAAAATCTGGCTCAGCGTATCGCCGAGAGAAAGAGTATGCCCTATTCGGATATTATCGACATTTCCAAGCAGATATGCAGGGCATTGCGGTATGCCCACGAAAAAAATGTAATCCACCGTGATATCAAACCGCAGAATGTCCTTATTGATAAAAGCGGTACGGTGCTTTTGAGTGACTTTGGAATCGCTAAAATATTTACCCACAACACCATAACCATGACCGGTGTCGCTGTCGGCACACCCGAATACATGTCTCCTGAGCAGGCTGAGGGGAAAACTCCCGATGTTCAGACAGATATCTATTCTCTGGGGATTGTGATGTATGAGATGGTGACCGGGCTCCCGCCTTTTACCGGAGACAATGCCGTTGCCATCGCCTACAAGCAGGTTCATGAATTACCCCCGCCGCCCTCGGCAAAACGAAAAGATATCCCCAAGCGGCTTGAGCTTATTATTCTCAAGGCCCTCAAAAAAGATAAAAAAGAGCGGTACCATTCAATTACCGAAATGCTCGAACACCTGGACTCGGTCGATATCGATGAAAAGATCGAACGGCCCACTCTGTCGATTTCCGGGTTCAAGGTGAAAGCAAAAAGTTACCATAAGGGCGATACGGTTGTCGACAAGCGGATTACCGACCGGAGAAGCGGTGACCGCCGGCGACATCGAAGCACCATGTGGGGGGTTCCGTGGTGGGCGGTCCCTTTTCATACCGAATTCTGGATCGAGACCTGGAATAATCAATGGCTCTCACTGGTCCTTATCGGTGCCCTGGCCATGCTTTTCCTGTTGCACATCTTATCGGGACATTGAGTTACGGGTTCACCACTCGACACGCTGAACAAAAATTATGCCGGAAAATACCCGAAAAAAAGGACGGGCCGCCGAAAATCAGGCAGCGGAGTATCTGATTTCTGAAGGATATCAGATTGTTACCCGCAATTATCAGACCCGGGGGGGAGAGCTCGATATTATTGCAGAAGACTCCAGGGGAGTGCTTGTTTTTGTTGAAGTCAAGGCGTCATTTGGTCCGGGGTACGGCAATCCACTCTTCCGGGTTTCACGGGCAAAACAACGAAATCTGATCAGAATGGCCAGATGGTATCTGATGGAACACGAAATAAAAGACAAGCCCTGCCGGTTTGATGTTATCGCTTTTCAGAAAGACAAGGTCGATCACCTGAAGAATGCTTTTTTAGCCTGAACGGTACTCCTGTTTCAGATAAGTAAATCGAGCTTTATAATTACCGGCCATACTATTCTTCGAGTCAAAGGCAGTGATTGTCGGGAAATATACAAGACTCACGATTTTCTTTCCCTTACTCCTCATCCATCAAATTTCCTCGAAATAAGCACTCCACCCAAGAGCACCAGATGGGCGAATACTTTGAGCCAGAAGAGGAAGAGTACCGTACTTGCCAAAATACCGTAAATCACCGCCCGTCGCCCGGACTGGATGATAACAAATTGGCCGGCGACACCGATCAGTTTCCAGATTACGGCTATGGAGAGGGAAACACAGAATGTATACAGCAGATCGATCCGGCCGCTTCCTGCAATAAGATACATGGTGAAAATAACGAAGCCGAGAAGGAATACCGAAAAAGCCTTGATCATAAGAGTGTAGGCAACCGGCGGGATGGGATATCGTTTGAGTTTTGCCGTGATCAGCATTTCACCCACCGATGCGGTCAGGAGAAAGAGTATGCCGATCAGGGTAAAGAGTATTGCATAGAGCTGATTGCGCCAGATAATTCTTTGCTTGCTGATTCCCATAATGGCTGAGATGCCGCTTTCCATGGATTCATAAATGCCTTTGGCCACAAAGAGCAGGATCGCGATACCCAGGGCGCCCACCGAGGCCCATCCTCTGGCAGCCGAATCGATCGTATTGATGATAAAATCCCCGGTTTGGGCCGGGAGCAGTTCGGCAATCTGCATGTGCACGGTGTTGTGAAGGTCCGGAAGAGCCTGATACAGCAGACTCGCAAGAGAAAAAGAAAGGAAAAGAAAGGGCATACATCCCATCAGAAGACTGTAGGCAATTCCCTTTGCCAGCAATGGGCCGTGACGCATTATGTAAACTTTAAGGATTCTCGTTGAACCGTTTTTCTTTTTCATTTACTCAAAAATAAACCACGGACCAGTTGCAGTGCTTAATGTGGGGGGAAGAGGGGATAGTGGAATGGGGTGATGGTGGATCATCACTCCATTACTCCATCTTCTATCACTACCGCGGCATGGATATGGATACGGGGAACCTCTATGCTGAGTGTTTTTCCTTTATGGCTCCAATTAAGCGGTTGTTTTTCAAATACGATTTTGACATTTTGTGGGCGTTTGGGGGAGCGGACCTTGATTGTTATCGGCCCGACCGGGGGGATTTCATCAACCGCCCCATCATTGGGTCGGTTGGCAATTCCCGAACTTCGATTGATACAATGGATGATGCGCAGGTTTTTCTTTTTCCTGAGAACGATATCAATGCACGATGGGGCTTTGACGGTATAATCGAGTGTTCCGGCTACTGCGGCTGTCAGTATGCCGATAAATTTACGTATGCGAATGTAGTGGTTGTGGTCGAAGTCTTTGAACAGATTAGAGGGGATATAAGCAACCGCTCCTTTGCCGTATTTTCGAATCGACGCTGCGGGGTAGGGAAGCAACATTTCATCGACAAGCGGTGTTTTACCGATACGTCCGAATGGACGGGCCTGTTTTTGCGGTTTTATCATGCGCCATTCGGAGCTATAGACCGGAGCGCTTTTATCATGGGTGCTGATATAAAAATTCCGTGATGCTATTTTCCGTGTAGATTTTACGCCAAGAAAGGAAGAGCCGAACCGGTTGTATGCCCGCGCACCGGAAATGATCAACTTGCCACCGGCATCAGCATACTCTTTGAGACGGTGTACCATTTTAGATGAGAGATCATCCTGTTCAGGTACCACAACAACAGGAAACTTGTCGATATGCTGCATGAGCGCCCACTCATCGAGGATATCGACGCCATAATGGTTTTCCAGGAGTGACAATGTTGCCCCCCTGATCGAGGTGACATCGACACCCCACATGAGATTGGCGCCCGGATGCTCACGGGCATGGGTCTCCGAATGGAGGACTGCAATCTGGGGGATTGTCGTGGTATTCTGGGAGTATTTTTTTCGTTTTTTGATAAAGGACACCACCGGCCCGATATGATACTGGTGCCAGGATATCAATCGGCCGTCCCGCACCCCATGGCCGTTGTCGTAAAGTTGAACCGATCCACCGAAAGCGCATACCACCGCGGCTTCCTGCTGAATCATCTGTGCCGGTTTGGCAGTCCAGGAGACTGTTTTATCGAGCATCCGGTGCATTTTATAAAATGTCCAGATCATTATGTCCCAGTGCTTTCCTCTCGTTGAGATAAACCGTGATTCACACCGGCAGTCATCAAGGCCGAATACCCAGGTATTGTCACCGCTTATCCAGTCGGTGGGTACCTTTGGCGGGCCGGGATGACGGAGGGTCTGGAGCCAGTTGGAGCAGACAATAGCTCCCGGCTTATGCTTATGGACAGCATCGCAATACCGGGTAACAAATTCTTCAAAGCTTTCCCGTACAAAATTGATCCAGACCGGCCAGTTTGGTGACGAATTGTCTTTTGGTGCCCGGGAAAGGCCGGTTTTTTCTTTAAAGGCCTTTAAGCATCGTTTGCAATAACAGGGGACCACTGCCCACAGATCGCCGTCGATCCAGAACCCGTCAACCTGATACCGGTCAATCAATTCGATAAGCTGGGGGATCATTAACTTTTCCAGATAGGGGCTTCGGGGGCAGATTGCCTGGCCGGGAGGACCTCCTATATTCTGGCCCATAGAGTCTTGCGGGACCGTGGTACAGGGGTTAACGACACGCCATGACGGATGCTTTCCGGCTGCGGCTGCATCCCAGATTCCCGAATAGTGGCAGTGAAGCGGCAATGATAGAGCGCGGGTCGCTTTACGCCATCCCTTGAGAGGGTCCTTTTTCATTTTGTCGCATATGGATGCTCCCGGTGTTTTGCTGGACCAGCTGGTATAACCCGGATGGCCTTTACAGTCGGTCTGGACAAAATCAACCCCCAGCCGCTTTATCTGAGGAAGAAGTGTTTTGAGGTCGGCACGCCGCCCCATGTCCGGCTCATTGTGATGACCGTGAAGATCATAATGCAAGCCAACATAATATTTATTTCCATGCCACTTGCCCGGATATTTTTTCACCTTCGTCGCCTTCCTGATAATATCAAGAAATAATGGTATCGAATTATAACTGAGGCGGTGCTGAGGATATAAAGCATAGCATGATCACGGTTATCGACTCTAGCTTAATATAATACACTTAAACCCGTTAAATCGGTATAATCTATTGCATTTATTATCATTTTTTGTCTAATACTTTTAAATAAAACGGCCTCAAACCTGGGGGCAGTCTTTATTTTTACAGAGCCACAATACATTTTAAGCTAAACATAGTTATATAGAATTCATATGCTCTCTGCACCCCGTCATATCGCCACTTTCTTTCATTTTAGAATTATTATAATTTTATTGCTGCTTGTTTCGGGTGTTTTAGCTGCCGAAAAAATCCTTCTTTCCCCGCAAAAAGTCTTGGAACTGGTCACAACGCAGAGTGCCGTAATACGGGCATCGAAGCTCGAGGTTGAAGGGGAAGAGTATGCCCGTAAAAGTGCACTGGCAGCATTGTTTCCTTCATTATCGGTCACCGGATCATATACCCGTCTTGATGAACCCCCCACATTATCGGGCTTTGGTTCCGGAGAACAGACAGCGTCCCCGGATTCGGCCGACACACTGATTCTTCCTCCCGAATATGAGAATTGGCGCAGTTTGATCGAATTTTTCGACAGCCTGTCTTCCGTGCAGGCAGAAGAACAGATGAATGCACTTTTTGGGACAGGCCCCTTGCAGATAGCTCCTCAGACAGTCAAATCTGCAGGTCTTAAACTCACTCAGCCCCTTTTCATGGGAGGGAAACTCTGGAGCAGCTATCGTATCGCCGAGTATACCCACGAATCACGGCGGCTGCAGCATGAAAGAACACTTCAGGAAACCGGTTTCGGCACCCTGAAACTTTTCTGGTACTATGTGCTTGGCCGTGAGGCCTACCAGGCTGTCAACGACGAGCGGGTGTGGCTTGAAGAACTGGTTAACAATCAGACCATGCTTCTGGAAAATGGAATGATCACCGAACTCGATCTTTTACAGACAAAACTGGCCCTTTCCAGAAAGAAAATCGATGAAATCAGTTCACAGAATGAGATAAGAGAAATCGGTGAACAGCTTCTGATACTCCTCGGCTTATCACCGGAACTGACAATCGAGATCGATACAAATGCGTTATGGAAAGAGCATGACCGGTTCGTTTATCCAACCGCGGATACGCTTGAAGAAAGGATTCTCAGACGGTATGATATCCGGGCCATGGAATATCAGGTGAGAATAATGGAGCGAATGAAAGACATTCAGCGAGCATCATATCTGCCTTCAATTGTCGGCTTTTACGGAGTCGATTATACTAATCAGTATGGGATGGATGAGAGTGATTTTGACGATCAATGGACTGTTGGGGTATCACTTAACTGGAATATTTTCGACTGGGGCTCATCGTGGCGTTCGATGCAGAAATTGACTCTTCATAAAAAAGCTGCGGAGATGCGGCTCGATTTACAACGGCAACAAGTCGTTTCGGCAATCAAAGCGCTGGTGCGAACGATAGATGAAACCCGCAAAAAAGTGGAGATTGCACAAGAGGCGGTGTCGGTTGCCCGGAGAGCCCTGGAGATCGCCCGGGCACGGTATGATCAGCAAATGGCGACAAACAGAGATATTCTGGATGCCCGGAAAGACCTTACCAACACCCGTATGGCATATAGTGCCGCCAGAATTGAACTGACGCTTGCTCTCGAAGAATATAAAATTGGTCCTCTGCTTGAGAAATGAGATAAATATGAAATACGTTGTGGGTATAATTGGTGTTCTTCTGATATTGACAGCCGGTTGCAGCCGGAAAAAAGATTTGTCCCAAAAGGAAACAGACCCGATCAGGATGAGTGTCGCGGTGGCCCGGGTGGAGAACCGGACTCTCTATAAAAAACGCTCCTTTTCAGGGGTACTCGAGGCCTACAAAAAAGCGGATCTGGCGCCATTGCAGCCGGGAAGAGTCAAGCGGATTCCCTTTCAAATAGGTGACTATGTAAGAAGAGGACAAACCCTTGTTGTTATGAACGATGCCGGTCTTGTGGCTGCAGTGGCCCGGTTTCAACCCCTGAAAAAACAGTACGAACGGTCACAGAATCTCTTTGCAAACAAGGCTATATCAAAGGCCGAGTATGAAAAGATTGAAGCGGAATATCTTGCCGTAAAAAGGACGGTGGATAATCTCGAAGAAAACACCACTATCAAGGCCCCTTTCTCGGGCCTTGTTACATCGGTTGCTGTTGAAGAAGGCGAGTTGTATTCACCGGGAGTAAGCGGCCTGCCGGGTGCCCCTTCCGGACTGGTCCAGATCACTCAGCTCCATCCGCTTAAACTCGACCTTGATCTCGATGAAACCACCGTTTCCAAAGTTGAGAAAGGTATGAACGTTGAGCTTTCCACCGATGTTTTGCTCGACACCACAATAACCGGCACGATACTATGGGTGAATCCACTGGCGAATTCATCGAGCCACACCTTTCAGGTACGCCTGACCGTTCCAAATAAAAAGCAGCTTCTTAAAGCCGGCTATTTCATGGAGGCCCATATTGTGATCGATAAGAAAGACTATGTTCTTGCCGTGCCGAAAAATGCGGTTATTGACAACAAACTATTTGTCGTTTCCGATTCGGTTGCTCTTTCCCGGGAGGTGCAAATCGGTTGGATCGGTGATACCTATGTCGAAATAGTTTCGGGGGTTTCGGAAAATGATCAGGTTGTCGTATCGGGTAACCGGGCTCTTCCGGACAGTGCTATTGTCAAGGTTGTCGGCAGCAAATGAAAAAAGTAAATCCTCTCGCGGAATTTTCGGTTGAGAAGCGGGTGACAATCACGATGTTTATCCTTATCGTGGTTGTTTTCGGATTACTCGCCTTATCGAAACTCGGTCTCGACATGCTTCCCGACATTACGTTTCCTATGGTAAGTGTCGTTTCTCAATATCCCGGCGCGGCTCCCGAAGAAATCGAACAGTTGATTACGGCGCCTCTGGAAGGGGTGGTTTCGGGAGTTAACAGTGTTAAAAAAATTACCTCCCAGTCTTCGGAGGGGATTTCGACGATTCTGGTCGAGTTTGAATGGGGGACCAATCTCGATTATGCCGCCCAGGATATCAAAGACAATATCGATTTTTTAAGGGATTTCCTTCCCGATGAAATGACCGAACCGGTGATTTTCAAATTCAATCCCTCTGCGTTTCCGATTATGATTTTTGGAGTGTCGGGCCCCTATAATGCCTATAAAATCACCCGGTTTATTGAAGATAATGTCCAGGACCGTCTTCAGCGTATCGATGGTGTTGCTGCGGCAGCGGCTGTTGGAGAAAAATACCGGGAAATACAGGTCGCCTGCAACCCGACCAGGCTCAAACATCGTGGCATCGGAATTACCGCGGTTATTCAGGCGCTGCGTCTGCAGAATATGAACACTCCGGCAGGCTATTTTATCGATAACAACACCGATTATCTTTTCAGGGCTATCGGCCAGTTTGAGTCTATCGAAGATATCGAGAATACGATCATCGGGATGTCGCCGGACCGGACACCGATTCGTCTCAGGGATGTCGCCAGGGTGAGGGATACATTCAGGGAACAGCGGAACAGAATCCGCATGAACGGCAGAGAAAGCGCATTCCTTGTCGTTAATAAACGGAGCGGAGCAAATACGCTCCGTGTATCCAAAAGAGTAGGGGAAAGACTCGATAAGGTCCGGGAACTCTTCCCGAATATGGAGTTTGTTGAAATAATCGATCAGGGAAGACCGGTCAGGAAAGTTACCGGTGCAACGGCATGGAACGCCCTTACAGGAGGCATTCTGGCAATAACGTTTATGTTCATGTTTCTCATGAATATCAGGCCAACCCTTACTATTGCCGTAGCCATGCCCCTGTCGATAATTACCACCTTTATTGCCTTGTATATTGCAGGTTATACACTCAATTTGATGACCCTCGGAGGGCTTGCCCTCGGGGTAGGCATGCTTATCGACAACTCCATTGTGGTGATTGAAAATATCTACCGTCATCTCGAACAGAAATCCCTGTCCCGTAAAGATGCGGCAAAGCATGGTGCGTCTGAAGTTGCCATGGCGATAATTGCATCCACGATGACAACAATTGTGGTATTCCTTCCTATCATTTTTTCCGAAGGACTGGCCAGTCAGCTGTTTCGGGGTGTTGCGCTGACAATCATATTTTCACTTCTTTCGAGTCTTTTTGTGGCATTGACCATTGTGCCCATGCTGGCATCGGTCATTTTCAAAGAGCGGCGTTTCCGGGAAACGGCCCAATGGTTTGTCCCCCTCCGGAATCTCTATGCAACCGTACTGAAGTGGGTATTGAAACACCATGGGGTAACGGTACTGCTCGTGACGGTTGTTTTATTGCTTTTCGGTGCTGTCGGTGGACGGTATCTTGGAAGAGAATTTATGCCTGTTGCCGATGGTAATCAGTTTGTTCTTCAAATCGATCTTCCTATCGGCACTCCTTTAAACGAGACCGCACGGCTCTGCGGACAGATAGAGGAAATGCTTCGTGAATACGATGAGGTGGAGACGGTTTTTGAAATCATCGGGCGGAGTGAAATGGAGCGGGGGGGAGATCAGGCGGTCATTACCGGCCCCCATTCGGCACAGATATTTATTCGTCTCTGCGATGCAAAGGAACGGAAACATTCGGAACAGGATCTGCAGGATATTTTCAGAAGCCGTCTGCCAAGGCTGAAAAACACTTCCTACACATTCATGTCGCTTGGTATGATCTCCCAGAGCGAAAAACCGGTCAATATTCACGTGCTGGGCAAGGATCTGGATGTTATTGAAGAGATCAGCGGGAATCTGGTTGCATCGATTTCGCAGATCAGAGGACTCAGGGATATCGAAACCTCTTTCTCCCGGGGAAGGCCTGAGTTTCATTTTGTGATCAATCGGCAGAAAGCATTGACCTTCGGACTGGTCCCCACCGAAATCCAACAAACACTCGAAGCGGCAAATCTGGGAAAAATCGCTACACAACTGCGGACCGGTGATGATGAAATCGATGTGCGGGTACTGGTGGGGAAACGATACCGGGACAATCTCGACGAAATCCGGAATATCCCCCTACAAACACGCATGGGCACAACTGTTCCTTTAAGTCATGTGGTCGATATCAGAGAGACTGCAGGTCCTACAATTATCAGGCACGACAATAAAATGAGGGTGGGGGTTGTGGATGCAAATCTGGCCGATCGCGATCTCGGCTCGGCAATAGCGGATATTAAGACGGCGACGGCATCCATACAAGAGGCATTACCCCAAGGGTATGCTATTGAATTCAAAGGTGAATTTGAAGATATGACAGAGACATTCGGTCAACTTCTTCTGGGGCTTTTAGTGGCGATACTGCTGGTGTATATGGTGATGGCTTCCCAGTTCGAAAGTCTGATTCATCCACTGGTAATAATGAGTACCATGCCGCTCAGTATTATCGGGGTTGTAATAATCCTTCTCATTACCGGAAAAAGTTTGTCGGTAGTAGCCGCCATTGGAATTGTCATTCTTGCCGGAATCGTTGTTAACAACGGTATTGTTCTGGTCGATTATGTAAACAAGCTTCGAAGGGAAGGCATGGAAATCAAAGATGCGCTGATTGAGGCTGGGCGGACCCGGTTGCGGCCGGTGCTGATCACCGCAGGAACCACAATCTTCGGTATGCTTCCCATGGCCCTCTCTCGCTCCGAGGGTTCCGAATTGCGTTCACCAATGGCACTTACTGTCATCGGCGGCCTGTTCAGCGCAACGTTCTTCACCCTCTTCATTGTTCCGGTCGCCTACCTCTATTTCGATGTTTTCGGTTTATGGCTCAAGAAAATGATGAAAAAGATAATAGGATAAACAGGGGCAGGGGGCCGCTGAAGCCGGATGCCGATTGGGTGAAGAGGGTAAGGTTAGGGTTGTAAACTCTCCCCCGTGTCAGGCGCCGTAATCGTATCCTGCCAATTCACTTCCGGTTCGGGTGGTTTGATACCGGTAAGGGTGGTATACCCGGAATCATCGATCAGTTTTCGCTGATAGAGATTTTCAGCAATCACTCTGAGGCGTTTCCACATGAATTTTGATTTTGTGTAGTGAGGGGTCATGGTGGCCGGTTTTGCCAGTACTGCCGCCATACGGGCAGCTTCCCAGAGGGTCAGATTAATACAGGATTTTTTGAAATATTTCTGCGCTGCAGCTTCGCATCCAAAAATATTTTTTCCCCACTGGGCGTAATTTAAATATAACTCTAATATCCGGTCTTTTGTCAGATATCTTTCCAGCAGTATGGTATAGATCAGTTCTTTGATTTTTCGAGCAAATGTTCTTTCACCGCTTAAAAAGAGGTTTTTTGCCAGCTGCTGGGTAATAGTACTTCCGCCGTATTTAAGCTTGTTGCGGGAAACATTTTTTTCAAAAGCCTTCGCAATCGCGCGGATGTCAAAGCCTGGATGTAGATAAAAACCGTCGTCTTCCGATGCTATCACCGCATTTTTAAGGTAGGGAGATATCGAGTCGAAGGGAATGAATGTGTGGTGTATTGAATCACCCCTAGCCGCTTTTTTCAGGTCCGCTTCCCGTTTTTTCATATACACACTTGCTGGGGGAGCGGTATGGGCAAGAGATTTGACTTCATTGACAGGACGGGTTACGAATTTATAGGCATAAAAAATAGCTGCCGTTCCTGCAAGAGAAAACAGGACTGCATAAAGAAGAAAAATCGATTTTATGATTTTAAATAGTATCCCGATTACTTTTTTCACACTGAAATTTTCTATATTTATATGAGAAGATAGTTGTTAAGCACTTAAAATAACTTATTTTAAAAACGTATGAGTAACTGTTTGCCTCTTATTTTTACGAAGGACCTGTCGAGACGTGAAAAGAATCCCTGTTAAAAATCGCTTAAGCAAGTTTGTTTTCAGTTTTACTGCGGCGCTGACTCTCTCACTGGTTGTTGTCTGCACCGAAGATTCGGAGGACCCCAAACCCTGCCCGACCTGTCCGGGGGTATCCGAAGACGCCATTTCGGTTACAAAGCCCGATTCCTCTACTGTCTGGCAGCACTGGAATTTTAATAATATGGTAGAATGGGAAGGGGCCTATGGTGACAGTGTCCAGATCAAGCTGTATCAGAACGGAATACTTGTTGATGTTTATCCCCACTGGGTTCCTAATGCCGGAACATATACTTCCAACCTTATTCTCGATTCGGCCTGGGGTGAAGGCGAAAATTTTAAGATACAGGTAATTGATAAGAAAGGCAATGAGGGGTGGAGCGATCCTTTTGTTATTGCCAAAGATCCACTGGCTACTGTTCTTGTCCTCTATCCCGACACGGCCACGCTCTGGTATCATGGAAGCCTCGAAACAGACGATACTCTCCGGTGGTCGGTTGGTGCCGCCGAAGGTGATACGGTCGATATTCTGCTGTATCATAAAACAGGCTTTGTCGATACCATTGCAGGTAAAATTCCCAATACCGGACAGTATATATTGCGTAATTATATTAAATATTCATGGGGGAGCGGCTCCGGGTTTCAAGTGAAAATTGTCGATAATCTCGGTTATTTCGGATGGAGCAAGGGTTTTGAAATCAAGGCTGAAGAGTGTGAAAATATCACGGTTACCTACCCCGATTCATCGGTTTCCTGGTATAGCGGCGATCATATCGATTTTACCGCCAGGTGGGATATGTGCTGTGGCGATTCGGTCGTATTTCTTCTTTACGCCAATCAGTTTTTTATTGATACGATACAGTCGTGGGTCGATACCGCTGATGAATTCACTACCGAGCAGATCGTGCATAAATGGTGGGGCGAAGGCGATGGATTTCATATCAAGATAGTCGATAATAACAATAATTTCGGTTACAGTCCCACTTTTTCCATTGTTTACGATTCCGCACAGTCGATTTATGTGGAGATGCCGGATAATCAAACCGAATGGCACCGCGGACAGATGCGGACGATAGTGAAGTGGTCGATGGACACCAGTATCGATACCTCAGCCGATGCCTATACTGTCAAAGCCGATGTTTACTACAAAAATGAGCGTGTCACCGAACTCTTTTCATGGGTTACTGCCGAAAGTATGTATATCCACACCGACAGTATTCCCGTGGACTGGGATACCGGCGACGGATATCAATTACGGCTTGAAAACAAGCTGGGTGATTTTGGATGGAGCGGTTCTTTTAAAGTCGACAGCGGTGGTACTATTGAAGTCGAATTTCCGGAAGACTCCTCGATCTGGCTTCACGGCGAAACCGGAATGCTGATCGAGTGGGAAGCAACCGGTGAAGACAGTGTCAGGGGTGATCTCTATAGAAATGGATCACTGGTCAATGAGCTGTTCCCCTGGATCTATGGCAACGAATATTTTTTAGTTACGATTCCGATACCTGCCCAGTGGGGCGAAGGCGATACGTATCGAGTTCGTGTGGAAGCTCTGAGTGGTGATTACGGGTGGAGTGAGCCATTTACACTGGAATCAGATACTGCCGCCACCATTACTATTACCCACCCAGATTCAATGACAATATGGTACAGCGGTCAGGAGAGTACCTATGTACAGTTCGGCGGATATGAGGGAGACAGTGCCCGGTTCGAACTGTTCAAGGATGGTCAATATTATGATGAATTCGCCGGCTGGCAGGTCCTGGACAGTGGCGAAACAGTTTTTGTGTTGAGTTCGGCTATTCCCACTTTCTGGCCTGCCGATAACCGGTATAAAATCCGAATGATCGATAACAACCGGAATCATGGATGGAGTCCGGGTTATTTTGAAATCAAAGAAGATTCCCTGGATAGAATCGTTGTGATGTCGCCCGATACCGAAACTGTCATGTATCACGGTCAGGACAGTCTCACTGTCCGGTGGCAGGATGCACCTGGAGACAGCGTTCGTCTGAAGCTTTTCAAGGCCGACAGCAGCCTTGTCGCCGTGATCGGGGACTGGATGCCCGATACCGGGGTGTATATCGATACCAATGATATTCCCTCGCTCTGGGGAACCGGCGATGGATTCTACATAAAAGTTGTCGATAATTCCAGCAGCCTTCATTATTACGGCACAAGCGGCCGATTTTCCATCGAAGAAGACTCCACGCGGCAAATTGTGGTGCACTATCCCGATTCCATGTCTGTATGGGCCCACGAGGATACACTGAGGAAAGTTGAATGGGATTATCTGGACACCACTCTTGCCGGCGACAGCGTCTTAATCGAGGTCTATAAAGGGAATACCTTTATAGACACGGTCATCGAATGGAGCCCATACGATTCTACGCAGACGCTCTCCCGTCAGGCTGCGATTCCGGTATCCTGGGGCACGGGAAATGATTTCCGCCTGAAAATATACGACAACAATGGGCTCTACGGCTGGAGCGAGTATTTCGTTATCAGAAAAGATTGACCTAACACCTATTCGAAATACTGCTGTTTATATCCGTTTTCGATATTCAGGGTGTTTCAGTTCTCCTGTTGGATAGGAGCCCAGAATGCGGAGAAATGAGGTTATCTCCTGCAGGTGATTTATTGCATTCCTCTGAGCCTCACTGTCGGATTTCCCTTCAAAATCCAGATAAAAGAGATATTCGAAATTTTTCCCTTGCAAAGGACGGGATTCGATTTTCAAAAGGTTGATGTCACGAAGGGCAAAAACACTGAGAGATTTGAACAGCGCGCCGGGAATGT
The DNA here is from genome assembly GCA_014728215.1 of Chitinivibrionales bacterium. Classification (NCBI taxonomy): domain Bacteria; kingdom Pseudomonadati; phylum Fibrobacterota; class Chitinivibrionia; order Chitinivibrionales; species Chitinivibrionales bacterium. The sequence goes on along the minus strand of WJLZ01000086.1, from coordinate 1,222 downwards.
CTTTTGTGGTGAAAACAATCGATGTTTTCGTGTTGTCTTTTGCGGGTATTTTTTTTCGATAATTTTTTGAAAGTATCAAAAAACGGGTTGTATTAAATTTATAGTCTTCAATCCGCTTTGAGAGTATCTGCATGTTGTAATCGATTGCGGCCTGCATTGAGGCGATTGCCGCGGCATCGTTGAGCTTTTCTTCTTTGATCTTGCGGACTCCCCGCGCCGTGTTGGAAACAGGGAAAGGTTCCGTCTTTTTCATCGATGCCAGATACTTTTTGCATTGCGCAAGGGCCTGGGGATGAGAATAGACTGTTTTTATATCTTTTTTAGATACCCCTTTGTTGGCAATAAGACAGTGTGAAACCCTGAGATAGACTTCACCCCATATGTGAAGATCATTTTCGAGGAGAAGATCGTAATTCTGATGAATACTTCCGGCCATCGAATTTTCAATAGGAACAATGCCGTATTTGATTTCTTCACTGGCCACCGCTGTAAAGACATTATGAAATTCCTGAACAGGAACCGGTTTCTGTTTTCCTCCAAAGAATTCAACTGCAGCGAGTTCGCTGAAAGAACCCCGTTCTCCGGCAAATGCTATGGCCATTAAAACAACCTCCTGATTCCCGCAAAGTGCTTTTTGTAATAGGTATTATCGAGATCACTGTAAACAACGCCTTTTTTCAGGCTGGCATGAGCAAATTGCCCATTACCCATATAGATTCCCACATGATTGATCGTATTGAATGTTCCCCCGCGGAAGAAAACAAGGTCGCCCGGCCGTGCATGGGCCTGAATAACGGGTTTGGCGCTCCTCCGAAGTCCGCGGGAGGTGCGAGGCAGTTTCGCGCTGTTCAGCTCCTTGAAAACAACATTGACAAATCCGGAGCAGTCCATTCCTTTGCGGCTCATTCCACCCCGGCGGTAGGGCGTTCCGAGATAGGAGTCGACAATACGTTTGAGCTTATCCTGCGGAATTTTATAATGCTTCCGGTAATCCAAGTTCCGGGGAACCTGTCGGTTCCGAGACTCTTTCTGCGGGATGGTCGAGCCACGGGTATATCGCACATTCGGACTCAAACATCCTGAAACGGCACCTGCTACCGTCGCAACAGCCAGCATATGAAAGAAAGGTCGAATAGAAATCCGAAAGCAAATACTGTTACGACTCCAATGCATAGGCCAGTTTCAATAAGGTGTCTTCACGCCACTTGGGGGCCATGAACTG